>JAZDGZ010000370.1:0-6344 GCA_043806375.1 Pseudomonadota bacterium
GTTCGGGAGTTGCAAATACCGGGGAAAAAGAGGCTGGCCGCAGGCGATTTTCTGAGGGGATTTCCTCTGCCCCAAGGGACCATTTTGGGGGGGGTAGCAGGGGTCACGGGATGAACAGGGTATTATCAAAGACTGCCAAAGAACTTGAGACCAGGGAAAAGAACCACGGTTTTGATAAAAAGATATTCATCCTCCTGCTGCTTCTGAGCTGCGTCGCCCTCGTCGTGGGAGCGGTCGCGCTCTGGCTTGTGCCCTACATAGGCTTCTCCAATATCCATCCGAGACTCCCGCACGTGATGGCCGTCCTTTTCGCCCTCATCGTCATGTTTTTGATCGGAGGCGGCCTGACTCTCGTCTTCACCATCATCCGAGGGAAGAACCTCTTCTTCAACCGTCGCATACGCGGCGTCGTCATTCGCTTTCTTTTTCCCCTCTTGGTTCTGGTAGGCCGATGTATCAGAATAAACAAGGATCAGGTTCGAAGATCCTTTATCACCATAAACAATCAGCTCGTTCTTGCTGAGGCGAGGCGTGTGCCGCCCAGAAAACTGCTCATCCTTCTCCCCCAGTGTCTTCAGAATCACGAGTGCACGGTACGGATTACAGGCAATGTCGAGAATTGCAAGGCCTGCGGGAAATGCAAGATCAAGGACCTCGTAGAACTCGGACAAAAATACCATGTCTCCATCGCCGTGGCGACCGGCGGCACATTGGCCAGAAAGATCGTCATTGATAAGAGGCCTGAGATGATCATCGGCGTGGCGTGCGAGCGAGACCTTACGAGCGGCATACAGGATACCTACCCCATTCCGGTCTACGGCATCCTGAATCATAGACCGAACGGCCCGTGCTATGACACCGATGTGGATCTCGACCTCGTTGAGAGCGGAATGGCCGCCTTTTTGAAATATGAAAGGTGAGACCCCGAGGGACATGGCCCTGAAGGTATTGGAGGGGCTGTCTCATAGAGCCTCCTTTTCCGCAAGAGCCCTGGATGAACTTTTTCAGTCCAATCCCCGTTTGAACGAGAGAGACAGGGCTTTTATCAACCAATTGGTGCAGGGCGTCGTACGGTGGCGAATTCGACTTGACTGGATCATAGGGCAGGCTGCCGATTTTCCCCTCAAGAGGCTGACCCCACGGGTGTTGAACATACTCCGCCTGGCTCTTTTCCAGGTATTCTTTTTGGACAGGGTTCCCGAATCGGCCGCTGTCAATGAGGCGGTGAAGCAGACCAAGCAGGGCCAGGGGCGGCATGTCGTCTCCTTTGTAAATGGCATCCTGAGGAGCATATGCAGGCAGAAGGAGCAACTCCGTTTTCCCCATCGCGGCGAGGATCCGGTCACCTATCTTGCCCTTTTCTATTCCTACCCTGAATGGCTCGTCAAGAAATGGCTCCAAGAGTGGGGTCCGGATGTCACAGAGGCCCTTCTTTCCGCGGGAAACCAAATTCCCACCTTGACGATCAGAACAAATACATTGAGGCTGGAGCGCTCGGAGCTTTTGAGGCGTCTTGGCGAAGAGGGGCTAAAGGGCAAACCGACCCCTTATTCCCCGGCCGGGATAATCCTCGAAGGGTTCAGGGGCAGACTCGATCACCTCCGTTCATTCAGGGAGGGGCTTTTTCAGGTGCAGGATGAGGCGGCCCAGATCACGACCCATCTTCTTTCGCCGCAGCCCGGCGAGACGATCCTTGACGTCTGTGCCGGTGTCGGCGGCAAGAGCACCCATTTGGCGGAGTTGATGGGTGACAGGGGGAGAATCGTTGCCCTTGACATCAACCTGAAAAGATTGATAAGCCTGGGCAGGGCCACGGCCAGGCTGGGGATCAAGGGCATCAGCCCTGTTGTGGGGGATGCCTCAAGGTCGCCTTTCTCACTTTTCAGTGATCAATTCGACGGGATCATGGTGGATGCCCCGTGTTCAGGTCTGGGGGTGATTTCTAGACGGCCGGATATCAAATGGAATAAGAGCGGGGAGGATGTTGCCCGTCTCGCCCAATTGCAGCAGGCCATCCTTGTCGGTGCGGCTTCCCTCTTGAGGGATGGCGGGCGAATGCTCTACGTGACATGCACTATCTCAAGAGATGAGAACGACGGGACGGTAGAAGCCCTGCTTTCGCATCGCAGGGATATCATCCTTGAAGACATGAGAAAATGTGCCCCCGCGTGGGGAAGGGACCTTATGGACGATCAAGGCCTCATGAGGACCTTTCCTTATAGACATCACATGGATGGTTTTTTTGCGGCCCTGTTCAGAAAAAAATAGAATAACCTCACTCGGTTCGATTATTTTATAAAACGCGACTTTGTCGCTCTAAAGTCCGCCGTAAGGCGGACGCTGTATGAAATCGTGTAGCGATTTCATTAAGGGAGGAGCACATGGGAAAGATAGCCCCTTCGATTTTGTCCGCTGACTTTACAAGGTTGGCAGAGGAGGTTTTGGAGGTCGAAAATGCGGGTGCCGACTATATCCATATCGATGTCATGGACGGGCACTTTGTTCCCAATATCACCATCGGCCCTTTGATCGTCAAGGCGGTGAGGCGTGTGACGAAACTCCCCCTCGACGTCCATTTGATGATCTCCAATCCCGATCAATTCGTGGAGGACTTCGTCAAGGCGGGGGCGGATATTCTGACGGTTCATGCAGAGGCCGTAAACCACCTTCATCGATCGATCCAGCACATAAAAAGGGCGGGTGCGAGACCGGCGGTTTCTCTCAATCCCGCCACGCCACTCGACGCGTTAGAGTACGTCCTGGGTGATCTTCATATGGTTCTCCTTATGACGGTAAACCCGGGTTTCGAGGCCCAGGAATTTATTCCGGAGGTGCTCCCAAAGGTGAGGCGTTTAAAGGAGATGATCGATCAAAGGGGGCTTACCGTCGACATAGAGGTGGATGGTGGGATTAATCCTGAGACCATAGGGCTTGTTTCATCGGCCGGTGCAAATGTTTTTGTGGCCGGTTCAGCCATCTTTTACAGCGAGGATTATGGCCGGACCATCCGGCTGATGCGAGAGAGAATGGCGAGAACCGAAGGCAAAGGTTAGGGCCTGCGCGGAGACGCACGACGCTTCATTTTTGAGGATGCAGGGGAGGTGAAAAGGCTTTGACTGTTTATTTTGTGGGTGTTATATTCCGACGAAATCATTTGATCTGTGCGGGGAGGGATGGCCGAGTGGTTTAAGGCGGCGGTCTTGAAAACCGTTGTCCCGAAAGGGACCGGGAGTTCGAATCTCTCTCCCTCCGCCAGAAAATCCGGTTGACGGCTCTTGACTGAGGGCCATAAAAAGATGTTTCCTGCTTTGGCAGGATCGCGGAGAGATGGCCGAGTTGGCTGAAGGCGCTCGCCTGCTAAGCGAGTGTAGGGTGTAAAGCTCTACCATGGGTTCGAATCCCATTCTCTCCGACATTTTTTTTCATGGGGCCCCATTTCACCAGAACCCGCCCTTTGTTAAGGTTCAACTCCTTTTCCCTACTCGCAAGAGACAAAAAGGGACAGGCCTAAGTCGGACGGCTCATTTTGGATTCGCCTGCAGGAATTCCAGGGCAAAGCGCCCTCCCTCCTCGATCACAATGCCTCGCAGGTCATCCAGGGCGTAAAGGACGGCTTGGGTGCCGTTGGTGGACCAAGTCACCGCAGGATAGGTCACGTCTCGAGGCCCTTTGATCAGAAAGACGTGTTGATAGAGCTGAATCAGAATGTAGGAGAGGTATTTCTTCTCATCCTTCATGAGATCGACTCTAACCAATAGGAGAGGACCCCCTGTGGCACTAAAAAGCTCTTCCTTTGAGAGGGCTTTGATTCCCATGGTCTCAAGTTTTGATTCAACATCAGATTGAATCTGCGCGGATAGGGGCTTGGGGTCTATCTCAGAGGAGACGGTCAGTTCAACGTTCACATGGACCCCCGCAAGGCCCCGAAGCGTTTCACGAGCGAAATCCTCTTGGGCGAAAATGAAAGAGGACCATCCTGCCAGCAACAGAAATACAATGATCAAGACGAAACAGCGCCTTCTCGAATCCATGGTGTACCCTCCCTTGCATAAGGTTGCCCTATACGGGTTGTTCTTGAGAAGTCCTTTGACGGGTTTCCGAGGTGCAAGATGTGGGACCTCCCCACGGCACATCGGACAGCATATATCCACTCATCTCCCCTCCTTGCGCCATAGGGTCCCGTCTTTCGTGTCAATGACCTCTATCCCCATCTCCTTCAACTCCAGGCGGATTCGATCCGCCGCAGACCAATCCTTTGCCCTTCTAGCATCATCCCTCTTCCCTATCAGGGCTTCAACGTTCTTATCCGGTTCAGGCGGTTCCAGATCCATGATTCCCAAAACCGAGTCAATCTCCCTCAGGACCCCCATTACTTTTTCCTTATCAGGGGGTGACAGTTCGCCCCTATCCATAATCCGGTTGATTTCCCTGACAAAGCCGAAGAGGGTGGCCAGTCCCCTGGCAATGTTGAAGTCGTCATCCAAAGACTCGACGAATTGATGCTTCAGGTTGTAGACCAGTTGGTCCATGCCCGGATGGGGTTCTCCGGCCCGGCAGAAATGAAGCTTTTCAATGAACTTGTCGATGTGAGTGAGGGTTCTCTTGGCCGTTCCCAATTTCTCCGGAGAAAACGAGATCGGTTTATTATAGTTATGGCTTAAGAGCCAATATCGAATTTGTCTGCCGGTGTATCCCTGTTGCAGAATATTCCTCACCCGATATGCATCAATGTCCTCGCTGGTTAAAGGCTTTTTGCCGTTGACCATCACGATTTCATTGTGCAGCCAGTAGTTGGCAAAAGGTTTTCCCGTGGCAGCCTGGGCAATGGCGATTGCGTTTTCGTGGTGGGGAAAGACAAGATCAATACCGCTCATATGTATGTCATGGGTCTCCCCAAGAGCCTTCAGGGCCATCACAGGACACTCAAGGTGCCAGCTGGGCCTCACTTTTCCCCAATCGGTTTGGTAAAATATGCCTCTTTTTAACTCGTTCAGGGTGGACCTCTTCAAGAGGGTGAAGTCCCTGGGGTTCTCCTTTTCATACTCCTCCAGATCAACCGTCTTTCCAACCCGGATCTTGTTCAGATCGATCCTGGACAGGTTCCCATAATCCTTGAAACGCGATATATCGAAGTAGACAGACCGGAACTTTTCATAGGCATATCCTTTTTCGAGGAGCTTTCGTGTATGCTCAACCATGTCATCCACATGGTCGCTGGCCCTGGGATAATCGGTGGCCCTCATGATGTTGAGTGCTTCAAGGTCTTGTAGAAATTCTCCGTAAAACCCTTCGGTAAAATCCCTCAGGGGGACCCCGGCCCTTTCTGCCCCTTCAATGGTCCTGTCGTCCAGGTCCGTAACGTTCATGATATGGGTGACGGCATAGCCCTTGAATTCAAGATAGCGTTTGATGAGATCAGCAAACACGAATCGTCGGCATTGCCCGATATGGATCAACTGGCAAAGGGTAGGCCCGCAGGTATAAAGGGTCACACGGTTTTCTTGGATAGGGATGAAGGACTCTTTCTTTCGGGTGAGGGTATTGTAAATGGTTAACCCCGATTCCCTTTTGTCCACGAAGAGGGGCGTGCTAAGGTACCTTTCCCCACTGTCAGGCATGATGACCACTATGCGGCCTTTCTTGATCTGTCTGGCGAGTTTCAATGCGGCAGCCATAGCGGCCCCCGAACTCATGCCTACAAAGACCCCCTCTTTTTTGGCGAGCATCCTCGCCGTCTGGTAGGCCTCTTCATCGTCGATGTTGATGATTCGATCGGCCCGATTCCTTTCGAAGATCCCCGGACGATAGGATTCCTTCATATTCTTGAGGCCCTGGATTTTGTGACCCATATAGGGCTCTACCCCTACGATCTCAACCTCGGGCTTGATCTCCTTGAACCGTCGTGAGAGGCCCATCAAGGTGCCTGTTGTGCCCATGCTGGCCACGATGAAGTCAACATCTCCGGCCGTCTGTTCCCAGATTTCCAGGGCCGTCCCATGATAGTGCGACATCCAGTTTGCGTCGTTGTTGAACTGATCAGCAAGCCAGTATTTGTCCGGGTTCTCTCTCGCAAGATTGTAGGCAAGCTCGATGGCCCCGTCCGTTCCCGTGTGGGCAGGGGTGAAATGCAGGTCAGCCCCCATGGCACTCAGGATTTTTTTTCTCTCGTCGCTAACGGCCTCCGACATGACCAGAAGGATACGATATCCTTTAACAGCGGCCACCAGGGAGAGTCCGATGCCGGTATTTCCACTGGTGGCTTCCAAGATGACCTTGTCTTTCGTCAGTTCCCCGGTTTTTTCTGCGTGTTCGATCATATAGAGGGCTGGTCTGTCCTTGACAGA
>JAZDGZ010000371.1:0-2398 GCA_043806375.1 Pseudomonadota bacterium
ATCGCCACCATCGGCGGCATGGTCTCCACCAATGCGAGCGGCCACCGCGCCGTCAAGTACGGAACCACGAAGGACTACATCAAGGGCCTGAAGGTGGTGCTGGCAGACGGGAGCGTCATTGAGACCGGAACCATCACCCCCAAGACCTCCCTCGGATACGATTTGACCCGCCTTTTCTGTGCCGCGGAAGGAACCCTCGGCATCATAACCGAAATCATCGTGAAGCTGGAGCAGAAACCGGAATACGGGGCCCTGGCCGTCGCCGTCTTTAAAGACCTCAATGCGGCCAGCGATGCGGTCACGGAGGTGACCACCTCGGGAATCAAGCTGGCCGGCTGCGAGATTATGGACAAATCCAGTCTCAAGGTTGTGGAAGAGGCCTTGGGTAAGGACGTGAGCAAGATTGAGGCCCTCCTGATCATGGAGGCGGACGGTGTCAGGGAGGTGGTCGTCCGCGACATGAACAGGATCGGGGAGATCTGCAAGAAATACGAGGCCCTTGAATTTGAGTGGACCGACAATCCCGCCCGACGGGAAGAGATGATGAGGGCCCGGGGAGGGCTGGTTCCTACCTTGTCGCGAATCAAGCCCGGAAATCGCATGGTGTCCATCGCCGAGGACTTTGGCGTTCCATCGTCCAAAATCCCTGAAACCATGCGACGTGCCCAAGCCATTTCAAAAAAATATGACCTGCTCATTGCGACGTTCGGTCATGTGGGAGACGGAAACGTCCATACGACCTTTGTTGCAGATGTAAGGAACCGAGACGACTGGAATCGACTCAAACCGGCCGCAGAAGAGCTGGTGAAGGTTGCCATGGAGATGAAGGGGACCCTGAGCGCGGAGCACGGCACCGGATTGACCCGCGCAC
The DNA here is from genome assembly GCA_043806375.1 of Pseudomonadota bacterium. Classification (GTDB taxonomy): domain Bacteria; phylum Desulfobacterota; class DSM-4660; order Desulfatiglandales; family HGW-15; genus JAZDGZ01. Next base: position 872 of record JAZDGZ010000371.1, read on the forward strand.
CCCATATTGAGCTGCAACTGGGTCCGGCCTTGGAGGTGATGCGAAAGATCAAGGAGGCCCTCGATCCCGATAACATCCTGAATCCCGGGAAAATGGGCCTTGAGAGGGATCAGAAGACCGATCTCTATGACCATTTCGCCTTTGGACCCCTTTTGGAGCACCCCGAAGGGGTCAACTCCTACGGCAAAGAAATCGATGACGAGGTCCTGGCGTGCATCCACTGCGGCTTCTGTCGACTGGGGTGTCCCACCTTCAGCGTCACCCAGAGGGAGTCAAGAAACGCCCGGGGCAGGAACGCCCTGGCCTTCTACCTCATGAACGGAACGATCGAACCATCCCGGGATCTGGCAGAGGCCTTTTACAGCTGCACGACCTGTCAGGCCTGCACCTATTTCTGCCCGGCCCGGATCAAGGTGGACGAAATCGTCGAAGGGGTGCGCAAAAAAATGTATCGTGCGGGATATGTCCCTGAACCGGTGCTCGCCGTAAGGGACAGTATTCACAAGACGGGGAATATCTTTGCAAGCGCAAAGGCCGAGAGGATCGAAATCTATCCCCCCGCCCTCAGGGAGAAGGCCAAAAAGGGGGAACTCAAAGCCAAAGCAGAGACGCTCCTTTTTATGGGATGCGTCCCCAGTTACCTGGATATGAAGATGGTGCCCAGCCTGATCAAACCCCTTGACGCGGCCGGCGTAGATTACACGACCCTCGCCACGGAAGAGGGTTGCTGTGGCTTTCCCCTCTTCCTCATGGGATCCGATGACTTTGAACCCCACGCGGAAAAGCTCATAGAAAAAATCAAGGCGACCGGGGCGCGTGAACTCGTGACCCCCTGCGCAGGGTGTTACAAGACCTTCAAGAAGATCTATCCCAAGGTCGGAGACCTTGGAGTGGAGGTCTACCACTCGGTTCATTATTTGGAAAGACTCATCAAGGAAGGCATAATAAAGCTCTCGGGAGATCTGGGGAAAAGGGTGACCTACCACGATCCCTGTGACCTGGGGCGGGCCTTCCAGATCTTCGAGGAACCCCGGAATATCCTTAAGGCGATCCCGGGCCTTGACTATGTGGAGATGGCGAGGAACCGCCTTCAGGCCCGCTGCTGCGGAAGCGGTGGCGGCGTGGCGGCCAACATTCCGGAAATGGCAGTGGAGATCGCCGTAGAGAGGGTCCGGGACGCCCTGGCCGTTGGGGCGGAAATCATTGTCTCGGGCTGCGCCGCGTGCAAGGATAACCTTCGAAAAGGCGCCAAGGCCATTCCCAAGGATGAGCGTGGCAAGATAAAGGTGATGGATATTACGGAAATCGTGGCCTCGGCAATAGAGTGAAGAGCCCTGCTCCTCAGGGCCTGGTTCTGAATATGAAGGCCTGTTGCCCACCTTGATCGAAGGATATGCTAGGGCCTTCTGCTCTTCGACAAATTAGCCTTGATGACTTCATAAAAAATCATCAAGACCGACGGCACAGCAAAATGCTCCAGATGCAAGGCGCGCGAATCTTGAGGAATGAGGCGTACATGCTAGCACG
>JAZDGZ010000372.1:0-4671 GCA_043806375.1 Pseudomonadota bacterium
CGCCGCGTCCAGATGATTCGACATAGCTTTCAATGCTCGACGCCAGCGTGTCGATCACGCTTCGGAAAACAACCTCATCAGGCTCTAGAAGGGTCATTCGGAATCCTTGAAGGGGGGTATTAAAGGAAGAGAGGGGCACCACGCATATCCCTGTCGCGGCCAGGAGGTAGTAGACAAGACGCTTGTCCGGCTGGATATCGGGGCCTGAGGTCAGCGTTTCCACCAGGTTCCGTATTTCGGGGTTTGAAATGGGGAGGATCTGGTGATGGTTGAGGCGGTCTCTTTCAAGGACCACGCTCATGTAAAAGGCGCCGTTGGTGCGGTTCACCAGGAGGCCGGGGACATCCTTAAACCGGTCGTAGGCGATCTGGGAGAACCTTTCATACCTCCGGAGTCTCCCCGCAAGGTAGGCAGGATATAGGGGGTGCTGGAGGATCCCCGGGATGGCCTGCTGGGGCAGGGTGGTGGAGCAGACCTCCACCATCTTGGCGTTCAAAATGCTTTTCGCATAAGCGGCAAAAAGGGGGTCTTTGTCCGCATTGTAGATCTCAATCCAGCCGCAACGGGCGCCGGGCCAGGGAAACTCCTTTGAAATACCCTTCATGGAGAGACCGGGGACGTCGCCGATCATGGCTGAGAGGGGTTTGGTCTCATGGCCGTTAAAGACCAGGTTCCGATAGATCTCGTCTGCGATAATGAAAAGATCGAATTCCCTGGCGATGGCCAATATCTCCTTCAGGATGCTTTCCGGGTAGACGGCGCCGGTGGGGTTATCAGGGTTGACGATCAAGATGCCTGCTACCGAAGGGTTGTATTTCACCCGCTTGCGCAATTCATCTATATCCGGATACCAGTTGTTATGGGGATCCAGACGGTAGCAGACGGGAGGCTGGCCTGCATGTGTGGCCTCTGAGGAAGAGTGGGTGGTGTAGGTGGGGGAGGGGGTAATCACCCGAGCGGTGCGTCTCAGGAAACCGTAGACCTTGGTGATGGCGTCACCGAGGCCGTTGAAAAAGATGATATCTTCCGGGGAGATTTGTGCCCCCCCAAGGCGATTATTAAGGCCGGCCAGGAATTTCCGGGTCTCCAGGACCCCCTGGGTGGGACAATAACCGTAGGAAGAGTCCTGCATGACCAGTTCTGAGACGATGGCTTTCATCCAGTCCGGGACGGACTCCCCCTTGTTGACCGGATCGCCTATGTTTTCCAGATTGACCTGGACGCCAAGGCTCTGCAGCTTCTCCGCCACCTTAACGATATTTCGGATCTCGTAGGTCAGTTCGCCTGCGCCGATGTGAACGATGTCAGTCCGCATAATCCTTTGCCCTCCTGCGTGGACAGGGCTTCACCTTCAAGGTGGAGCCTCAAAAATATAAAGGCCGCGAGTTTTTCGCAGCCCTGACATGAAAAGGGCTGCAGGTGGATCGCCCGCAGCCCTTTATGTTTCGTGCTATAGGGGAATCATACCATTATCCCCCCGTCAGGACTGCAGGCCACCCGGCAGCGGCTGCCGCGGCGGCGGTCATAGCTATTCGTTTCTCTCTTGTCCTGTGCCAGGGGAAAATCATTTCTCAGTTCCTCGTATTTCTCAATATGCTACTTTTGCCAGAACCACCGTTCGGTGTCAACCAAAAAAAGTGGCCTCGTTTCCCCGAAGGGGTGTTCAGAGTGGCATACCGGGCCGGGCTGAGCCCTCCAGCCACGCCTTGCCCTCGGCATAGAGCTTCTCGACCGCCGGGCCTCGCAGACCAGGGAGGCCGTCTCTGATCTTGTGCCCGTTCTTCTCCTGCAAGTAGGCGAGGTGGCAATACCCTTCGGGAAAACGGGCCAGCCATTCCGCGTCGAGTTTGAGTACGGCCGAAGGATCGACCGGATCGAGACGGTCCTTTTCGTAGATCGGCTGTCGTCGGACGATGCCCCAGCGGCCCCGGCGTTTTTCGAGGAAATCATAAAAACGGCCGAAGCAGACCACGTCGACCAGGACACCGTCGACCGGCGCACGCTGGTTGATCGTCATCTTGGTCTGGGAGATCGCACGGTTCCGTGTGATGTCACAGGTTCATCCGCCCAGAAGGTGCAGGATGTGAGCGCCCTTGTTGAAACCCTCGCGGCTCACCTCGATGAATTTTTCCGCCGGCCCCTGGAACCATGTGGCGGTCATCCATCCGTCTGAATGCCAGACCGTTCGAAAACGCTCCCAATCTCCCGAATCACGCCACAAGGCCCAGTTTTCAATCGTCTCCCGGATCGCCCGTTTGTCGGCAGTGAGATCACTCATTCTTGATTCTCCTCGTTTTGTTCACTAACAGGTTGCTCGAAATGGTCCTTCATCATGTGCGGAGAGGTTAACAAAAGACCTGTCGGAAGGCAAGCCGAAGAACCGCAATCGCCGCCCTGTTTGTGTTCTACATCGCCTCTGAAAATTCATCTCTATATCGGGCAACTCCGGCCACCCCCTCCATTGCGGCAAGATCAAGGATGAGAATCATGATGTCGAATGCCTTGTGCCGGCGGCTCGGGCAAGAGCAGGTTCCGTCTGAAATCAGATCCACTCCAGGTTCGTATCAGTCAGGCTTCCGCCGGCATTCCCGGTATTGAGGGTTTCTGCGGGCTCAATCAATAAGACCGTGCATTCTTCTTCGCAGTAAGGTTTGTGTTCAACGCCTTTCGGGATAACAACCATCTCCCCCTTTGTCAGGTTCAGCGCTTTCTCCCTCAAGTCTATACGCAAATGGCCCTCAATGACCATGAAGACTTCGTCGGTTTCCGCATGCTGATGCCATATGAATTCTCTTTTTGCCTTGACCAGCTTGAAATGGTAGTCGTTCATCTGGGCCACCAGCTTGTAGGCATGCAGTTCCTTTATCTTTCGGGATTTCTCTTCAAGATTGATCACTGAAATATCCATGCTTCATTCTCCTTTGCCGGAATATGACGATAGAAGGGGGGCCCCAGTTGAATCTCCCGCAGGGAATCCTATTCAAGACGGCGAGGGGTTATTCACGGCCGACCAGGACGATTTCGAACAACTTCGGCCAGAGTTTTCCCGTCACAAACAACCTGTTTTTCCTGGAATCGTAGGCTATTCCGTTAAGGACACCCACACGAATCATTTTGTCAATTCCCGGGAGTAACCCATGCAGGTCAATCCAACCGGTGACTTGACCGGTGTAAGGCGATATCCTCGCGATTTTATCCGTTTCCCACACGTTGGCGTAGATCTCACCCCGAATGAACTCCAACTCGTTCAGGTACTCCAAAGGCAAATGGCCTTCCCGCACCGTCAGACGTCCTGTTTCCTTAAGGGTGTCGGGATCAAAAAACCGAAGGGTCGCGGTGCCGTCGCTCATGATAAGGCGGGTTTGATCGTGCGCCAGGCCCCAGCCTTCACCCGGGTAGTGGAATGTACGCTTCACCCGCAGGGTTGCTTTATCATAAACGAATCCCACATTCGATTGCCACGTCACTTGAAACAGGTTCTCACCCCAATCCGTCAGCCCTTCGCCGAAATACTCCCGTGCCAGACGATGTTGTTCGAGCACCTTACCGGTCTCCAGCCTGACCCTGCGCAGGGCGGATTTGCCGTTCCGTCCGGTACTCTCGTAAAGAAAACCGTCGCAATAGATGAGCCCTTGCGTAGACGCCTGGCGGTCGTGCGGATAGACGTTGATCACCCGATAGCTATAGACAGGGATATCCATTGCGCGGTCTGGTGCCAAAAGCGGCTGGGCCGCCGTCTCAGAGAGGCTCGGAAGCGAGAAGGTCAGCAATATCGCTGATATGATAATTAATTTTTTGAAACCCATCTGCCTGGAGCAACCCCCGAATGTCTGTTTCATCCTCTTCTTGGCCCGCATATTCTGGAGGCCGCCCCCCCTTTCTTTGAAATGGAGGGAGCGAGGCTGAAGGCCCCCTGATCATCGACCTTTCGATTTCGATGCGTCGAAGTCCGCAGAGCCGTTTTTATCCCGAGCGATTGAAGCCCTTGGTAGAGCCTCCTCCTTCATTTCGATGTCATCGATCCTCAGCAAGACCACGTCTGCAAGTCTCTCGGTTGAAATCAGCAGTTTGATCTTCTCCGGTTTCTCAGAACTGCACTGATTCAGCGTGGCCGGAATCCTGAGGAGACTTTTCCCCGTCGAATAGGTCTCCATCACTGCTCTCCTGATGGCACAGCCGGAACAGTGGACCGTATTTCCGCATCCCTCCGGTAGCCGGGCATAGGGACACTCAAATACCTCACCTGGTTTGTAACCTTGAATGGCCAACAAGGTCTTATTGAATAGCACCTGTGCCTGATTGTTCCCGGTAACGACCGTTTTGTTTGAATCAACCACCAGGACAGGGACTTTCAGGCTGTCGAGAAAGACCTGAAGGTCAACTCCCAGCTGAAAAAAGAGATTATCCTGACAATCCTTACAAATACCGTGGCTGATTTGGTCCTCTGTGCCAGGGTCGGAATCGATCGTCCCAAGATTTTTCCTGCACCAGGCGCACATCTTTTTCATTTCGGAGCTCCTCTAAATGTCCGGCGCTAAAGGGCCGGCTTGCCAGGATCATCCGGCCGGGAAGAGCAGGCAGGTTTTCCGCGTAGACTCACTCGAGTGGTCAGACCGGCCGACCCTGGGGCACCATGTGCTCCGGCATCTTGACCGCCACCACTTTTCCCTT
>JAZDGZ010000373.1:0-2290 GCA_043806375.1 Pseudomonadota bacterium
TAGATGAAGGCTCCGATGATCGGTCCCTCGATCGTGCCAATTCCGCCAATGATCGTGATAAAGACCAGTCGAACGGTCCAGTCAATTCCAAAGGCACTGAAGGGCTGGATGAAGATATTGTGGAGGTAAAGGACGCCGGAGGCCACCCCAGTGACTCCCGCGGCCAGTAAAAAACAGGTGAGCTTGGTGCGAAAGATATCCACCCCCAGGGTTTCGGAAGCGGTCTCATCATCCCGCATGGCCATCAGGCCCAAGCCCAGTTTGGATCGCAAGAGGAAGTAGACCAGGGCGACCGAGGCGACTCCGACAAACAGCCCTGCATAATAGATGGTGTTAAATGTGAGCGTATAGGCGGACTTGACGAAAAGGCCCATGCCGTATCCTACATACTTCCAGTTGCTGAAGAGGATGCGCAGGGTTTCAGCGACCGTCCAGGTCCCGATGGCAAAGTAAACCCCTCTCATTCTGAAGATCGGCGCGGAGATAAGGAGGGCGAAAAGGACCGAGATGATTCCCCCGATGAGAATGCTCAACCAGATGGGAAGGCCATAATACATTGAAAAGACCGCAAGACTATAACCGCCCAAACCCACAAAGGCCTGCTGGCCGAGAGAGATCAGGCCCGAGTATCCTGCAAGCAGGTTCCACATCTGAGCCATGGCAAGGTTGAGGCAGAAGAGGAAAGCAACGAGGACCCAGTAGCGGGATGCCCAGTAGGGGAGACAGCCCAGCGCCAGGACGACGATGGCGATTCCATAAAGGCGCTTTGACAGAAAGAGTCTCATTCCCTGGTTCATCCCTTCGCAAAAAGCCCGGTTGGTTTGAAGGCCAAAACGATGAGTAAGATAATGTAGCCTGAGAGAAGCTGAAACCCCGGGCCCAGAAAATGAGCGCCGAGGATCTGTGCCAGTCCGAGAATCAACCCTCCCAGGAATGTTCCGATCAAACTTCCCAACCCGCCAATAATCACCACGCCAAAGGCAATGATGAGGTAATCCGGACCCGTATGAGGATAGAACGTGAACGTCATCCCGACCAGCACACCGGCAATGGCCGCCGTTCCTCCGGCAATGGCCATGGCCCAGGCATAGATCTTTTTCGTGTTGATCCCCATGAGCTGTGCCGCGCCTTCGTCATCCGATGCCGCGCGGATCGCCTTGCCCAGGTAGGTCTTGTTAAAGAACCGGCTGAGGAGAAAGATGGTGAGAAGGGAGCCGATGAAATCCACAAGATAGACCACAGGGATATTGATAAAATTTCCTATGGGAAGAGTGGCAATGGAAATAGAGGTGAGCAGGGCACGGGCATCCGGGGTAAAGATCAACAGCAGGAGATTCTGCAAAATGATGGAGAGACCGAAAGCGACCAGAAGCGGAGGATTCATCCCCTGGCCCAAGACCCGGTTCACCAGGTAGTATTGAATTAAAAATCCGATCAGAAACATTGCAGGAATGACGAGGATCAAGGTCAGTAACGGACTGACGTTGAAAATGGACAGGGTGACAAGGCTGAGATAACTTCCCAAGATCACCAGGTCCCCGTGGGCGAGGTTGACGACGCGCACGATCCCGAAGATCATCGACATCCCAATCCCGACAATTCCGTAAAGGCCCCCCAGAAGAAGGCCGTTCATGATGGGACCTTTTAAGTCAGTCAATAGTGAGAGCATAGGTTACAATCCGAAATAGGCTTTACGAATTTGCTCTTGTGAAAGGTCCTGTGGCCGTCCCTCAAGACGGATTCGTCCCGACTGCATGACATAGACCTTATGGGCTGCCTTCAAGCTTCTCTGGATATCCTGTTCCACCAGCAATGCGGTGATCCCCTCTGCATTGACCTGTTTCACCCTTTGATAAATGTGCTTGATGACCAGAGGGGAAAGTCCCAGGGAGATCTCGTCGAAAAGAATGAGCTTGGGCTCGGACATCAGGGCCCGGCCGATGGCGAGCATCTGCTGCTCTCCCCCACTCAAGGTGCTGGAAAGCTGGTTCCTCCGCTCTTCGAGCACGGGGAAAAGCTCGTAAATCTTTTTTAAGATCGCCCCCCTTTTTTTCCGCGCCTTGGGTGTGTAAGATCCGATCTCCAGATTCTCCAGGACGGTCAGTCGTGGGAAGACCCTTCTGCCCTCAGGAACCATGGAGATGCCCTCCACCACTGCTTGGTAGGGCATCAGGCCGTTGATCTTTTTGCCGTGGAAATCGACAGTCCCTTGGGATGGCTTGCGTACGCCCGCTATCGTGTTCAGCAGGGTCGACTTTCCGGCCCCATTGGCTCCGATGATCGAAACGAC
>JAZDGZ010000374.1:0-2892 GCA_043806375.1 Pseudomonadota bacterium
GAGGGCGCCGAGGGGGTGGCCTTTGAAGGGTGCAATCTCTGCCTTGTGGAAGTGGACGGCAGGGAGGGCCTGATCCAGTCCTGCAGAACCCCTGCTGAGAACGGCATAAGGGTGCGCACGGACTCAGAGGAACTGAGAAAGGCCAGGGAAAAAAATCTTATAAAACTGCTGTTGACGCATCCCCATGCCTGCCTCGTATGCGCCCAGTCCCAGGGTTGTGACCGGAAGATCTGTTCCCTCCAGATACCCGAACCGGAGCGTTGCTGCTTCAAATTCGGTGTCTGCGAACTGCAGAAGGTTGCCAACTTCATCGGCATAGAAAAGGGGCTGCCGCCCTATCAGCCCTTGAATCTGCCGGTGGAGGAAAGGGAACCTCTCTTGAAAAGGGATTACAATCTTTGCATCGGATGTTTGCGCTGCGTCAGGGCCTGCAAAGAGGTCAGGGGGGCGAATGCCCTGGGCTTCACGGTTCAGGAAGGCCGGGTTGTGGTAGGCAGCAAGGGGCCTACGCTAAGTGAATCCGGATGCCAGTTTTGCGGTTATTGCGTGGAGATCTGCCCGACAGGGGCCCTGTCGGACAAGGAGGTCCGTGCAGGGAAGCGAGAGGACTATCTGGTCCCATGCAGAAACCATTGCCCTGCCGGGATCGATGTTCCCGGGTACATGCGTTTTGTTAGGGAGGGCGAGCCCGAGGAGGCCCTGAGGGTCATTTATGAAAAGGTCCCGCTGCCGGCGGTCTTGGGCCGGGTCTGTTTCCATCCCTGTGAGACGGCCTGCCGAAGGGGAAGCCTTGATGAGCCTGTGGCCATATGCGCGCTCAAGAGAATTGCCGCAGACGTGGGGACGCAGGTCTATCCTCGACCTGCTGTCGGGAAAAAGGACGGGAAAAAGGTGGCGGTCATAGGGTCCGGGCCGGCAGGCCTGGCAGCGGCCTATTATTTGGCCGCAAAGGGACACGAAGTCACCGTCATTGAAAGACTGCCTGTTGCAGGGGGCATGCTCTCCGTGGGGATTCCTGAATATCGCCTGCCCAGGGATATCCTGGCTGCCGAGATTAAGGCGATCGAGGGCCTGGGGGTACAGATTAAGACGGGACTCACCTTGGGACAGGATGTTACGGTGGAAGGCCTCAAGAATGACGGTTTTCAGGCCCTTTTTGTGGCCACCGGACTTCACCGGAGCCTCGGTCTGAAGGTGGAGGGAGAAGACCTTCCGGGCGTACTCAAGGGCGTTGAGTTCCTCCGAGCCGTCTCTCTGGGGAATGAGGTCAACATTGGGAAGAGGGTCATAGTAATCGGCGGCGGCAATGTGGCCGTTGATGTGGCCCGTTCTTCTCTGCGAGTGGGGGCCCGGGAGGTCACTTTGGTTTGTCTTGAGCAGCGAGAGGAGATGCCGGCCTGGGACGAGGAGATTGAGGAGGCCCTTGAAGAAGGGGTGACCATCATTAATGGCCTCGGACCGAAGAGGTTTCTGGAGAATCAGGGGAAGGTCTCAGGTGTGGAATTTATGCGCTGCACAGCGGTCTTTGACGACAAGGGGGCCTTTCGTCCCCGATATGACGACTGCGAGCTGAGAGACATGGAGGCGGATACGGTTATCGTCGCCGTCGGACAGCGTGCTGAGGTTCCGGATGGGGTTGTGGTTTCCGCCGGTCGATTCAAAATGGAGCTCGATGGCGAAAAGGGTCTATTCATCGGGGGAGATCTCCTGACGGGTCCCAAGACGGTCATTGAGGCGATCGCGAGCGGCAGGGATGGGGCTGTTCTGATTGACAAATTTTTAGGCGGTGACGGTGATATCGGACAGGTCTTTTCGTCGAGAGGGGTTGTCCCGCTTTGGACAGGTCCAGGGGCGGTTGAAGGGAGGCGATCTCCGATGCCGATGCGTTCGGCAAAGGAAAGGGTCTCCAATTTTGAAGAGGTCTGTCTCGGCTTTGAAAAGGAGGCGGCCACCACTGAGGCCGGCAGGTGCCTTCGATGCGACCTGAGGTTTCAACTGGAAAAACCGGCCCTGCCACCCGAACGTCTTCAGGCGTTTTCCGAGGAAAACATCAAAGAAGTCAAGGAATTGGAAGGTGTTTATATCCTTTATGACGAGAACAAGGAGATCTACAAGATATGCGGCGTGGAAAATCTCCGGGAGGCCGTCTTAGAGGAGTTGGAAAACAGCACCGCAGCCCGGTACTTCGATGTTGAAGAAGACCCCATGTTTACAGGAAGAGAAAGGCAGCTTACCCAGCAGTACATGAAACAGACCGGGAAAATGCCTCCCGGAAACTCTGAATTGGATGACCTCTTTTGATCTCAACGGGCTTGCTCGCGCTCCGGTTTTGAGGTCGGCAAGCCCTTTCTCCTCGGCCTCGGAAGGCCGGAGGAAGGGGACATCTGTATTCTAACCCGGCCGAGGGAGAGAAGGACCAAGATGGAATCAAGACAGTCAAAAGAACAAGGACAGACCGAAAGGAAGGAATGGGTATTTGACGATATTGTCAAAGGCATGCGTCTCCCGGATATCACCTATACCACTACATCGGAGATCTTGGAGAAGTATCTGGAGGGGATAGATGACCTTAATCCCCTTTACCTTGACGATGAATATGCAAAGGAATCCCCTTTTGGCGGTCGAATAGTGCCCCCCATTTCCATGGCCATTTATACAACCGTCAGCAGCCTTATTCGACCCATGGGCCTTAAGATACCGCCCGGATTGATCCAGGCCACACAGAGGTACGAGTTTACCGGGGTTGCACGACCCGACGAGGAATTGCGTATAAAGTCCCTTGTCGAGGATAAGTACGAAAAAAAGGGAAGGAAGTTCGTGCTTCTCAAATCGGAGGTATTCAATTCAAAGGGAGAGAAGATCGGGACAAGCTGGCTGACTCCCATCTGGTCG
>JAZDGZ010000375.1:0-2229 GCA_043806375.1 Pseudomonadota bacterium
ATCTCCCGCAAGAGGCCATGGCCAGTGGCGCTGTCGGCTCCTGGCTCAATACACAGGAGATTCGAACGCTCCTCAAAGCCCTTCTCGCGCGCTGCCGCAACTTTGACGCCAAAGAGACCTCCGCCAGCAATGCCGTCTGTCGCCTTTTCCCGGAAAAGGCGGTCGGGTTTCTCCTCGATGAACTGATCGGTCTGGATGCTCAAGAGAGCCCCTACGCCCGTTGGCTTTGGTCATCCCTGTTAAGTCTTGCTCCGCACGTGCCTAGGCAGCTCAGCCAGAGGCTCGCGGATGCCCCTGACAGGGCCCTTCCGCGACTCCTGGAGCTGGTGACCGTCTCATCGGACAAGAATCTTGCCGCGGCCGTGGAAGGTCTCCTGGACCACAAGGACGATCAGATTCGCTCTCACGCCGTCAGGACCCTGGGGAACCTAAAGGCAGAAGGTTCTGTGCCCGGCTTGGCCAGGATCGTTCTGTATAAATCATGGTTCACAGGCAAGAAAATGAAGGCCCTCCAGATGGATGCAGCCCGTGCCCTGGCCGACATCGGGACTGAAAGGGCGAAAGAAATCTTGAGGCAGGCCGTCACCCAGGGATTCCGGGAACTGAGGGATCTCTGCATGGAACTGGTCTGATTTCACGGGAGGGTATATTCGTGAAAGAAAGCGAGAGGAAAGAGAAGCTTCGAAGATTCTATCGCAACCTTTGTCTCAGTTTTGTTCGAGGCCTGCGGACCCTTTCTCTCTATCCACCCGAGCACCCTGAAACAGAAAAGAATGTAGGAGATTTTTTTCGAAGGCTGGATAAGTATCTTCTCCAAAGGCCGAGTCTCTCCTTCATCTTCATGCGAAGGGAGGTGGCTGTGGAGAATATCCGTCTTCCGGAGTTGAGCACGGGGCTGGGCCAGGTCATCAACAGATTGCAGGCCATGGATCTTCAGCGCCTCATGTTCCGTCGCGGCCTGACCAGGGCGGAACTTCTTCTCTTTCTCCAGTTCCTGCTTCCTCTTCTGAAAAAATCGCAGGAAGCGGAATTGGTGCTCGCCAAGAATCAAGAGAGATTCCCCCATATTCTTGCAGGACGCCTCCCCTTTGACGAGACCCTAGAGACCTCTCACGAGGACTTATCGAGCACGATCCGGATTGCCCGTGAAACCGTTCTCTCCTTTTCCAGCCAACTCAAGGATCTGTTCGCCGACCTCCATGGGCCCCTTTCAGAGTCAAAGGTCTCCTCAGCCAAGGAGAGCACGGAGAAGGTCTACGACATGGTCATGGGGGGCGAATTCCTCCTGAAGATGGTGATCTCTCGCCGGAGGCCTGATCCCGATCCACACACCCATGCCATCAACGTCTCCACCCTCAGCATGGCCCTCGCCCAAGAACTGGGTGTCGAGAATGCCTTGATCAAAGAGATCGGCCTGGGCGCACTCTTGCACGATATCGGCCTCTATCTCTCCCCCTCGACCTCGTTGTCGGAAACCGTGGTCGTCACGCTGGATGAAAAAAAACGGCGCTGGGAGCACCCGATCCGCGGCGCCGAAATCCTTCTGACAAGTGCCGGCATTCCTGATCTCGTTCCGATCGTCGCCTTTGAGCATCACCTGCACTACGACGGAGGCGGTTACCCCCGTCAAGACCGGGAGAGAAACCTGAACATGGCCAGCATGATCACCTCCATCACCAATGCCTACGATAACCTGCGTCGGAACACCCCCGAACAGAACGCCCTCTCTCTGACCGATGCCTTGAACTGGATGGATCGCAGGCTGGCCGTCGACTTCCATCCCCTTCTCCTCAAGAAGTTCCGGGAACTCGTCAAAGGGCAGGCCACAGAGGAAGTCGAATCGCGAAGCGGCCCTTACTCCCTTGGGCCGATCAGCAGGCCCAGGTCCTCTCGTTGATTCTTGTTCAGCTGGGCACTCGATTGATAATTGAGAGCCTTGAAAAGGGAGAAAAGGTAATTTGCCTTGGGTTTCTGGCTGGAATCGTTCAAGACGATCACGATGTTTTTGACCGCAGGGCCGTACTGGACTTCGGTGATCCCGTTGACCTTCCATCCGGCCTCTTCCAATACCCACTTGAGCTCATTGGCAAAGGCCAAGGCCTCCTTGTCTCCACGGAGCGAATTCAACAGCACATTCGCTCCCTTGAACTTGGACAGCTCGGCAATGATTTGAGTGATGAGGTGCTTTGGAATCGTCCTCGTCTTCTCCTGGACCAATACCGTCTGGAG
>JAZDGZ010000376.1:0-2586 GCA_043806375.1 Pseudomonadota bacterium
AGGCCGTAGAGGATGGGCCGACCCAGGCCGACGAGATCGGCCCCAAAGGCCAGGCCTTTGAGGACATCACTCCCGCGTCGAAATCCTCCGTCCACGATGATAACCACCTTTCCCTTCACGGCCGAGACGACCTCATCCATGACCTGAAGGGGATGGGGCAAATAGTCCAAGGTGTGTGCCCCGTGATTGGAAACGACGATGCCGTCTGCTCCGGCATCGACCGATTTCTCGGCATCTATCTTGCTCAGGACGCCCTTAAAGATGAGGGGAAGGGATACCCTTTTCCGGATCTCCTTGAGTTCTTTGAGGGAGAGGGGCGAACAATCGGCCGCTATCATGCGGTCTGCGGTTTTGGTCCCCTGACCGGCATCGATCTCAATACCGACCCACCGGACGCCGGCCTCCTGGATCTCATCGAGATCCTTGAACATCTTTTTCCGATCCTGAAGGGGTTTGACGTTGGCCGCAACAGGGACGCCCGTTTTCACGAGTTCACCGAGGTTTTGGGGAATCGGCCTTCCCGTCCACATCAGGCTTCCGGCCTCCTTGAGGCCCTGAGCCACTGCCATAAGACCGTTTTCGACAATCGCCGGGATGGGCATGGTCATAGCAGACATGATGACAGGCGTCGAGAGTTTCACTCCCAGAAACTGACAATCGGTCTCGGCCACTCTGGCATCGATACACCCTTGCTTGAATGTATAACGGTCCAGGACAATACGGTCGTGTTTGAGGATAAATCCCGTTTCCACCCCGTTAAGGGTGACGCCGAACTCCTTCTTCCTGATGAGCTTTTCGCCTTCCTGATAGATTTCAGTCAGTTCCATGGGTTGATCTCCTTTCTCCCTGGGAGTTAAAGCTCCAATGCCCCTTAAGAAGTCTTCGAAGGCACCCTCTCCCGGGCCCTTCCCCTGAACGCATCTTACTCTGGTATTGCCTTGGATTCAAGCACAAGGGACGCTGCCTGAATCTCGAACAGAAGGGGTTGGGCGGACTCCGGAGTGCCCAAATCCACCGCCTAATTCTTGAAGCATTAGTAATATTGGCAAGTTTGGGACGATTCCTGATCACCGGGAAGGCGTCAGGGGACTGCAAGTTGAGCTCGCGAAATCCCGCTCACGGGGGCGCCGAGGAGCGACGACTGAGGCGTATGAACCAATACGCCGCAAGCCTGCCCCGGCGGAAGCCGGGGGAGGAGCGAGCGAAGGCAACGCCGCAGATGATGCCTTGACGGTGAATCAGGCGTTTGAACCCGGGTTTGCTTTCCATGTCTCCGCACCGTATAATACCGCACATGCTAGTAAGATATTTCCTCTTGCCAGCCCAATAACGGCGATTACCTGTATTGAATGCGCCGTGAATATTGACTCAAACAGCATTTTATCAGGTAGACCGATGACTGAAAGAATGGAGACAAAGGCAAGTGACAGCCCATAACATGCCGGGGGTTATCCCTACCGGAACCACCAGGTTTTACACCATGATCGGAACGCCGATCATACAGGTAAAATCTCCGCTCATTTACAACCGCTATTTTGCCGAACACGGCATCGACGCCGTCATGATTGCCGTGGACGTGCCCACCGATCAGGTCAAGAATCATTTCAGGCACATGCGGGCTATCGCCAACTTCGGCGGGTGTATCGTGACCATACCCCACAAGCAAAGGGCAGTCGAATGTATGGATGAATTATCCGAGCGAGCCAAAGACCTGTTGTCGGTCAACGTGGTCAGGGTGGAAAAGGGGCGCCTCTTCGGTGATATGGTCGATGGCCTCGGTTTCATGGTGGCGGTCAGAACTCACGGCCTGTCTATGGGTGGTAAGCGGGCCGCCATAATAGGTGGAGGCGGGGCCGGGGCGGCCATTGCCCAGGCGATCGCCCGGTCCGGAGCCGCTGAAATTGTCATCAAAGAAAGGGGAACGGAACGTTACGGGTTTTTGGAGCGGTTGCTGAGAAAAGCTAATCCGGAAATGAAGATTTCTTTTGAACTGACCAGCCTGCAAGGCTTTGATTTAGTGGTCAATGCCACGCCGGTCGGGATGAATGATGACCCCCATGTGCCTTTTCCGACGGACACCCTTTCCCCCCCGACACTGGTGGCGGATGTGGTGACCAACCCCAAGGTCACGCCCTGGCTGGAAGCGGGACTTAAAAAAGGCTGCGAAGTGCAATACGGTGCTGAAATGGCCTATGGACAATTCGGATGGATGGGGCGCCATATGGGGCTTGAGATCCGCGATCCGGAGGATTTATCGGTCTTTCTCTAAAGGATGGTCAGACCTACCGGTTCTCCGTGAAGACAGGGGAGATCCAACCGGAGACAAAGTAAGCGCAGGCATCCGACAAGGCGGATGCAGGAGACGGCCAATCCCCGGGAAGGATCTGTCAATCGATTCCTCCCGTGGGGTGATTGACCTCATGCCCTCTCCGGTGCTATAAGACTACCTATGAACATGAGCGAAGACAGGCTTACTCCCAGCGCTGAGGAGCTCAGCACCCTGGCTGAGGATCTGATCAGGGAGCAGAACACCATGACCCTGGCCACAGCCCTTAAGGACGCGGCATGGGCTGCGCCGGTCTATTA
>JAZDGZ010000377.1:0-2007 GCA_043806375.1 Pseudomonadota bacterium
CCCTCGAAGAGACCTGACGTTGTCCCTGCGATGAAACCCCCGTTGGGGCCGATTGAGAGCAACCCCTCCACAAGTCCTTCACGATAGGAGGGGTCTCCGGAGCGCGCCACATCCTCCACCGCCAGGGTCCCCCAGAAGCAGAGTGCTTCGCCGTACCTGTGTTTCAGGTCTGAGATGTCCATGCCTGAATGGCGATCAATGCAATGGAGTCCCTTGAAACCCATGTCGACAAGATCGGACATGACCTCCGTAAGATTGCCGTCAGAATGAAAGAAAATAGGGCGGTCCCCCCGCGCCATTTCCCCCACCTGTCGGGCCAGGGAAGGGAGAAAATGCCTTCTCACGATCTCGGGACCGGCCAGCAATCCCCCCCGATAGGCGATATCCTCGGCAATGATCAGTCCATCGACTCCCTGATCGATCAACATGGCGGCGACTCTAATATTAAGTTCCTCAACCCCCCTGATGAACTCCTGCAAGAGCCCCGGGTCCCTCACGGGAAGGAGCAAGAATGCCTTGAAGCCAAAGATCTTGATACCCCAGCCAAAGGCGCCGTCCAATAGGGCAAAGGTAAAAAGACCGGATCGATGCACCCACGCCTCAAGATCGGGCCAGACAAGCTCTCCTGCATCGGGAAGACCCCCTTTCGATGCGGGATAGACCGGGTTCATGCACATGATGTCGAGGCCCAGTCTGTTGACAAATTCATATCTTTCCTCAAAGCCGACCTTCTCAAGACCGAGTTCTTTCCTGATCACCCCGTCCTCTATACAGAGTTCCCCCTTTGGAATCCGGTCGGTTCGGCCTTGGTGAATCGCCGTAAGGACCCGATCCCGCGGGGTGAACGGTCTATTCGGCTTCGATGGTCCCATAAGTTAGCTTTCTGCCCTATCCCTGTCCAAAAACCACGATCAGTTCAGCGGCGGCAGGGCGGCGATCACCGTTATTTCGATGAGCATCTCTTTGAAAGCGAGGCTGGATACCCCCAGCAAGGTCGTGGCCGGAGGCTTCTTATCCTTGCACATTTCAGGGTAACCGGCCTCCACAAGGAATTGTTCTATCGCCTCCTTCGCCTCCACCCACTTTGGATCCAGCACTATGCCATCGGGGAAATCCGGCCCTTTCACGTAATACCAGATATGGCATATGTTATCCAGGGAGGTCCCGAATTCCTCCAATCTCTCTTTGATCTTTTCCATGGCTATGGTGGCTTGAGCGCCGATTCCCTCTGGCACCTCGTCTGTGTCGGGGTCCCTTCCCTCGGCGCCGGCGAGGAAGACAAAGCCCCCGGCTTGCCACACGGCCATTCCTGTGGACCAAGGCATAAGCTTGTTACCATGGTAAACGCGAAAACTTTTTTTAATCATGGGCCCAACCTCCTATTCATGTGGTTTGGAATTCCTATCCCCAACTTTCCCTTGACTTCTCATAGAATGCTGCCTAATAGCAAGTAGATTCCCGCGACAGGAGCACCTCCACCTGTGAAGATTGAGACAAACACCATTATTTCTTTTGCAAGAGGCCCGATGCTCTTGTGCTCAGGCAGTCTTCCATGAAGTGGCGTACGTGCGGAGATAAAAAATGAATGATTTCTCATGGGTTGGCAAAGGGGTTCCCAGGGTTGATGCCCTCGCAAAAGCGACAGGCTCCGCCAAATTCACAAAGGATATTGTCCTGCCCAACATGCTGTACGGAAAAATCCTGCGAAGCCCCTTTCCCCATGCCCGGATCCTGAATATTGACACGGACCGGGCCAGACGGTTGTCGGGCGTGAAAGCCCTTATTACGGGCAATGAAACCCCCGGAGAGAAATACGGCGTATTCCCTCACACTCGAGACCAGTATTTGCTGGCCATCGACAAGGTGAGATACATCGGTGAGGAGGTCGCCGCCGTTGCAGCCGTTGACGAGGAAACGGCCCTCGAAGCCTTGGACCTCATTAGAGTGGACTACGAGCCGCTCACCCCTGTCTTTGACCCCTTTGAGGCCTTAAAAGAAGGTGCCCCT
>JAZDGZ010000378.1:0-6757 GCA_043806375.1 Pseudomonadota bacterium
GCGATGGACATGTTGTTGATAGGGATGGAAAAGGTGTTATAAATGAGTTTCTTTCCGGGTTTTAACCTCCTGCTCAGCGTGGCGTTCTGGGAATAGCTGAACTTCAGGTTGTCCCCGTCTCTCAGGTAGATGGAACCGGCATCGGCATTGTAGAATTTCCTCACATTGGTGAGGATTCTTTCCAGAAGGTGATCAATATCCTTGGCCTCATTGAGGTCAAGGCTGATCTGGGTAATGAGATCGATTTTTTCTTTTTCGCTCAGCATAATTGACGGTCTCGTAAAAAGTCCTACACCGGCATTCCGTTCATGGTTCGATACCTCACCGCGAACGGAAAATCAGATGCTTACGGTTATTTTCAACCGTTCGCCCTGAGGTATCGAAGGGTGAACGGGACTTTTTACGAATGCAGCATAATTGCAGATGTAACTTTATATCCGAAATCATCATATCACGTCTTATTACATTTTAAAAGGAAGATTCAGACTCCTTTAGCGGAAATAAGGAAAAATCTAGGGCACTTTGTCCAGGAGTCTTGAAATTTCCTCTTTTCTCTTGAGTCCGAAGACCCAATCCTGCGGGATCCCTGCTTCTCCTACGTGGGCACCTAGGACCATACCAACGATCATCCCCCTGCCCGCACTATCTCCCCCTGACATGACGGCCTGGATCAGTGCCTCTTTGAGGTCCTTTTCGTACCGGGCAATGAGGTGAATCACGCCGGGGAACGCCTCCCTGACATCGCAGCTTTGGCCGAACCTCGCGATGGTTGGGACGCTGTCATCCTTCGCCGTTGCGATCCCGGACTCGATCCAGCCTGATATGGGTGATTTCTGAAATCTCCGGGCCGCAATCTCCTCGATGGCCGGGAGGGGGGAAGATCCGTTCAGCACCATCCAGGAGAGCCGTGCAAAAAATTCGGCGCTCTCCACCACCAGAGGGTTGCTGTGGGTCATTTTAGTCTGGACCCTTGACGCCTTGACAAGGGTGTCGAGGTCCTCACGATAGCAGTAGATGAGAGGGGCTATCCTGGATGCACCAGCAAGATCACTGGATGAGGACCCTGCGTCCTCAACGGCTTTCCCTATGGAGAGGTTCTCTAACGTGGCTTTGGTGGCCTTATCATAATAGCCTGCGTAATGATTAAAGAGATCTTTCCATCGTTGTGAAAAGTCTTCAGCCTCGAAGCCTTGTTTGGATGCCACGGATTCAAGAAGAACGAAAGCCTGATCGCCGTAATGGGTGAAGTCTCCTCTCTCCTTGGAAAGATGGTAGGAATCAGGAGATGGTTTCAAGAGGGAGTCCACCCTTCCAAACTCTTGCCGGATCCTTTCGGTATCGTAGATCCAATGGACCCCCAAGGATAAGGAATCGGCGGCAAGAGAGGCTAAGACCATGGCCTTTCCTTTCTCTTTCATGGGACCCCCCTTTCGCAACTGTTCGGGGCCGGCCTCAAGGTCGTGAGACCGAACCCCATGTTGCCTAATAGACATGCCACAACTGATGGTTTTCGTCAACCAACGCTTTCAGGCCCACATTGACCTTGACGCGGGCTTCAAGCCTTTGATAAAAACGGGGCATGAATTTGCTGGATCTTGTCATCCTCTGCACCATGATCTTCCTTGTTGTGAAGGGCCTCCTTCGCGGCTTCATTAGGGAGGTGGCATCACTTGCAGGGGTCGTCTTAGGGATCCTCTTTGCAAATTGGTTTCAACCTCAAATGACCGCCCACCTAAGATCATACCTTCCTGACACCTCTTTTCTCCCCCTCCTTAGCTTCGCCGGGATCTTCGCCTCTGTGCTCATACTCTGCAATTTGTTGGGCTATATTCTGAAGTTTCTATTTAAAAAAATCTTCCTCGGATGGCTGGATCGGACCCTTGGGGTGGGGCTGGCCATTACGAAAGGGGTCATTATTACCTACCTTGCCATCGTCCTGCTCACCTTCTTTCTCCCGACAAAAACCCCTCTTATCGCTAGGTCAAAATTGGCTCCGTGGATTATTATGTCCTACCAGGGCATGATCCGCCTTATCCTCCCGAATCACTATAAGGAGTGGAAGGAAAGGATCATGGGAAAGGCGAGTGAAACGGGCTGGATCATACCGGACAAAGGCAAGGATGGCACCAGGAAAGATGAGAAAGAATGACTTGTCGAAGGCTTTTTTGGCTCTCAACGCCCTGGTAGCAAGATTGAGGGGGCCCGGCGGCTGCCCGTGGGATGCCCGGCAGACGTACGAAACCATCAAGACCTATCTCCTCGAAGAGGCATACGAGGTCCTGGATGCTATCGAACAAGGTTCCCCTGAGGACCTTTGCCAGGAGATGGGAGACCTCATGTTTCAGCTGTTCTTCTTGGCGGGTATAGCCAAGGATCAGGGGCAGTTCGACCTTTTAGAAGTCATTGAAGCCATCACGGACAAGATGATACGCCGACATCCTCATGTCTTCGAAGGGAAAAAGGTTGACGGGCCGGAAGAGGTGGCTGAAAACTGGGAGGAAATCAAAAAGAGAGAAAACGGTTCGGCCGAGGCCCCTTCATCGCTCCTGAGAAGGGTGCCCTCCAATTCGCCGGCCCTTTTGAGGGCCCACAGATTGAGCGACCGGGCATCGCGAATCCGCCCCGACTTTTTCCGGACGGAGGAAATATGGCCCGGAGTGGAAGAGGGGTTCGAGAGGCTCAGGGAGGCCGTCCTTCAAGGCGACGGAGGGGGAGTGGGCGAAAAGGCGGGGGATCTTCTCTTCGCGCTGGTCAATCTTGCAAGATCGCGGGAGCTGAATGCCGAGCACCTTCTTAGGGCCGCGAACCAGAGGTTTATCGAGCGTTTTGAGGAGAGAGAAGAAACCCATAAACCTTGACGGAGTGGTGGGCCTTGTCCCGGTCGAGAGGAAAAAAGACAACAAGGAGAAGAATCGCCAAGGGACTTACGGTCTGCCTGGCGTTTATTATCGCCCTGTGCCTTCTAACCCTCTTTCAGGTCTTGGTCTTGAGATTTGTGAACCCCCCCTTCACTACCCTCACGGCTTGGAAGTGGGTTCAGGGTAAGATCAGCGGAGAGGGTTATCGGCGGCCCGATTATCACTGGCGACCCCTCAAAGAGATCTCCCCTCACCTGATAAAGGCCGTTCAGGCGGCAGAGGACCAGAGGTTCTTGTCGCATCACGGATTTGATTTTACCGAGTTGCACCGGGCGGTCAAGGATTTGGTCATGATGAGGAGGGTCAGAGGAGCCAGCACCATTTCGATGCAAGTTGCGAGGACCGTTTTTCTATGGCCCGGCAGAAGTTGGTTCAGGAAAGCGATCGAAGCCTATTACACCCTTCTTGTCGAGGCGGCGTGGAGTAAGAAACGGATCCTGGAGATATATCTCAACACTGTTGATTGGGGTCCGGGCGTCATGGGAGCAGAGGCGGCATCCCGGAAATACTTTCATACGAATTCCTTCCGGATTACGGCATCCCAGGCTGCGATGATGGCGGCGATACTTCCTGCTCCCCATGCCTGGTCTCCGGTCGATCCCTCAGATTATCTTCGAGAGAGGCAAAAGAAGATCATGAAGGACATGGAAAAGATGCCCCTCTTGTAGGGCCTTCGAAAATGAGAAAGTCTTCTCACACCTTCAAGGAAATTCTGTCTCGCTATCTCGGCAGGGTCAAGGGTATCAGCCTGAAGTGGAAGCTTTTGATCCCTTTTCTCTTCTTGGCCTTTGCGGGGACTACTCTCCTGACCTACATCGGGTTGAACTCCCAGCAAAACTTGCTCAGAGAGGAAGAGAAAAAAGGGCTCCTCCAATACCATGATCGTTTCCTCGAGGAACTCAATCAGAAAAAGAAACAGGCTATGTCTCTGGCCGCGGTGATCGCAGAAAATCCTCAGGTGCAGACTTTGCTTGCCGAGAGGAATCGCCAAGGGCTCATCGATCTATTGCTCCATACCTACGTGCAATTGAAGATGAATTTCAGCATCGAACAATTTCACTTTCACCTCCCGGTCGCCGTGTCTTTCTTGCGACTCCATGAACTCGATCGGTACGGAGACGATATGAGGACATACCGAAAGACGATCAGGGACGCCATTCTCATGCGAGAACCGGTCGCGGGACTCGAACTGGGAGCCACGGGCTTCGGGATTCGGGGCGTGGCTCCCGTGTTCCTTTACGGCGAGGTTGTTGGGACCGTAGAGATCGGCCACAGCTTTGACAAGGCCCTTCTCAATGATATCCATGAAAGATGGGGCATCGATTTGGCCCTTTACCGGTTGGAAGACCAGAGAGGCTATCGGCCCATGGCAAGGACCGGGAAAGGACCCCAGCACGAATTGATCGATCGTTATTTGCCCAAGGAAGGCGTGGAAAAGGTTTTCATGATGATTTCGCCGAAGGAGCACCCGGATAGATCCATCCTGTTCGGCCCCGTTAAGGATTACTCCGGTGAGACGGTGGCCCTGGTGGAGATAAACGTCGATCGATCAGACATTCAAAAGAGGCTCGCCCATACGAGAGATCTAATGGTGGTGGTTGGAATCTTAGGTATCGGCATCTCCTTTCTTCTCACCTTTCTTGTGACCATCTTCTTTATAAGACCCATCATGGATATAGTCAGAGCGGCCCAGGACATTGCCCAGGAAAAGAGGGAGGTTCATCTTGAGCCGGGACCAAGCGATGAGATCGGCTCTCTGACCCAAGCGCTTAACATCATGCTCGACGCCCTCAAGGAGCGGCGAACAGAGATCGAGAGATACGCAAAAACCCTTGAGAAGAGGGTCCAGGAAAGGACGGCCGACCTGGTGGCATCAGAGGAAAAATATCGTACCTTGGTGGAGAATGTTCCGCTCCTGGTCTACAGGATCCTCCGGGACGGGACCACGGAGTTCATAAACTCCTACCTGACCGAAAGCCTGGGTTATAGCATTGAGGAGGCGGTGGGCAACCGGAACTTCTGGCGGGAAAAGATTGTTTCAGATCCTTCCGATGACTGTGCTGAGCACTGGGGAGACTGTTTTCAGAGTGGACATGAGCGGCGTATTGAAAGAGAGGTTAAAGACAAGGGGGGAAGGACCCTGACCTTTATTGATCACGCGATTCCCGCCACGGACGCCGGCGGTCATGTGAAATGGGTTGACGGCATCATGTTGGATATTTCCGAACTAAAGAGGCTGCAGGAGAGGGCACTTCGTGCGGAAGAGATAAGGGTCCTGGGAGAAATATCAGCCCATATGGCCCACGAGATCAGAAATCCCCTGATCACTGCCGGCGGTTTTGCCAGGCGGCTCCGCGATTCACTGCCGGAGGGCGACGGGAACCGGAAGTTGGCCCAAATCATCGTGGAAGAGGTGGCGAGGCTGGAAAACTATTTGAAGATTCTTGTGTCATCGATAAGACCCTTTGAGCTCTCTCTGGGAGAGGTAGACTTGAATCGCCTGCTGGAAAAGTGGCTTGAAAGGCTGGGTGGTCACCTGAGGTCCAAAGGGATAGAGGTCGTGAGGGAGATGGACCCCCTCATCATGAAGATCCAGGGAGATGAAGAGAGGTTGGACCAGGCCTTTGAAAACCTCCTCAAGCACGCCATCGTATCCACGCCCGAGGATGAAAAGCTTTTCCTCTCCACCGCGCAAAGGGGTGATCACATTGTGGTCACCCTCAGACACAAGGTCCACCGGCTTTCCGAGGACGATCTGGATAAATTTTTCTTTCCTCATGTCGAGGACGAGACCGAGTGGACGGTCCTGGACCTCCCCTTCTCCAAGAGCATCATTCACAGGCATGGCGGGCGCGTCGACCTCTCGCGAGAAGGGGATAATATCCTGATGATGAGAATAGAATTTCCGGTGAAATCCCGAACAGGAGGGGACGCCTAACCTGCTAAGCCGCCTTCAGATCCAAGGATGTCAACCCGGGGCCTAGATCGAGGGGTTTGTCTTGAAGCACAATCTTGTGATATGCGATATACTCCTTGCAGTCATCTTTCAGAGGGCATTTCTTCTCGCAAATACAGACATCCACACGGGGATTATTCCTTTTTCTTTGGCAAACGATATAATAAGACATGAGTGACTCCTGATCCAGAAGCAAAATGTTTCATTTAATTAAATATAATTTATGGCATATTATAACATAAAGATGTTAATTTGTCAACAATATCGTAGTCCCGGAGTGAAGATACCACTTTTTCCGTGACTTTGCGGGACGGAAGGCCTTCGAATGATCAGGTTTCTCGCACTTAATGCCTTTATCGCTTTGGACACGATCCTGTTTTCTCTGTGGGCCGTTGTCCTTTCTTTTTTTGACAACGATGGCCGGCTGGTCCACTTCTATGTTGGCGTGCCGTGGGCCAGATCGGTCCTCTGGGCCTGCGGGGTCAAGATCGAGGTTAAAGGCCTGGAACATGTGGAGAAACACGTTCCCCGCATTTACATGAGCAACCATCAGAGTTACTTCGACATCTTTGCGCTCCTTGCTTGTATCCCCGTGGGTTTCAAGTTTATCCTGAAACAAGAGCTGATGAAGATACCCCTCTTCGGTACTGCCATCAGGAAGGCCGGATATATCCCTATTGACAGAAAAGACCCCAGGAAAGCCATAAAAAGCATGAATGAGGCGGCCGAAAAGATCAAGGGAGGGGCATCGGTGCTCATTTTTCCTGAAGGGACGCGGAGCCCGGATGGCCGACTCCAGCCGTTCAGGCCCGGGGGGTTCCACCTTGCGTTGAGATCAGGGTGTGATATCATGCCGGTCGTCATTGTGGGCAGCCGGCGTATT
>JAZDGZ010000379.1:0-2964 GCA_043806375.1 Pseudomonadota bacterium
CATGTGTGATGCTTTCGAAATGAACCCAGAGAAAGGCAAACTGCCTATTTTGAAGTACCCGGAAGAATGCTGGTTCTGCGGGTGCTGCATTACCCATTGCCCTCACGGTGATGAAGGCGCCATTAAAATTGTGACGCCCTTCATGATGCGGGGTTCGTTTAAGAGATCGGACGATATAGGGTAAGGCCCCTTCAGGCTGTTTTTTTAAAGCGGAATGAAGGTTTTGAAGACTCCCCGAGGACGGATGACCGATAAAACCGTCTCGGGAGAGCTGAGAGAGGCATAGGTCACTGGGTATGCCTCTTCAAAAAGGTGAAGATACCCTTTGCAGATCTTAGGCCACAAAAGGAAGGCTTCCCTGAAAGGGAGGCCTTTTTGATATTCATGCCCCGGGAATGGGGTCAGGCACAAGTAATCATAAATGTGTGATTCATTCATACCCGCCTATTATTTTGGGAAAACGCTTATGGAACCCTATGAATTCCGGCAGTGGCGAAAATCAGGACGGAAAACTACAATGCAAGGGTATTCACCATCTTTACAGCATATCTTCAAAATGCTATTAGCCATTAACATGCATCTGTCGCACGAAATCCTGAACCCCGGATTCAAGGTGGCCCAGGAAATTGCAGGGGCTTTCTGAGGATTCCCCGGTCATTTATAATGGGAAGGTTAAGACCATCAATATGGGGGAATGAAATGTATGACAAAGAATATTTGAAAGCCATAGAGGCGGAGAAAAGACGTTGGGAGGAAACGACACTGAGGGACAAGCTAGCCCAGGCTAAAGAAATGAAGGACACATTTAAAACGGACTCTCAAATTCAAGTGGATCGACTCTATACCCCTCTTGATCTGGAGGAAGCGGGCTTTGATTACTTAAAGGATACATCGTGGCCGGGGGAATACCCCTTTGTCCGCGGCATTGATCCGCTCATGTATCGTGGCGCTCAATGGATTATGGGGCAATACAGTGGCTTCGCTTCGGCGGAAGAGACCAACAAACGATTCAAATACATGCTGAGCCAGGGGGCCGCGTCTTTTTCTATTGCCCTTGATTTGCCGACCCATAAGGCCCTTGATTCCGATGACCCTTTGGCCGAAGGCGAGGTAGGGAAAGTGGGGGTCCCCATAGATTCGCTCAGGTCTATGGAAAAGCTCTTTGAGGGAATTCCCCTCGATTCTGTGAGCATGTTTATATGCGTGGCCATGTCCACCGGACCGATTGTATTGGCGCTTTTTCTTGCCCTTGCCGAAAAGACAGGCGTTGATCCCAGTCGTTTCGGGCTGTTTATGACGAATGAATCGCTCATGGAGTTTGCCTGCCGCGGCACGCAATTTACGACGCCGGCGGGCCACTTCAGACTTTCGGCAGACGTTGTCGAATATTGCGCGAAAAACCATCCGAATTTTTCACCCTTGCAGGTCTGCGGTTATCATGCCCGGGAGGCGGGATGCACGGCTATTCAAGAGGTGGCCTTTCCTCTTGCCAACTGTATCACCTACGTTGAAGAGATGACGAAACGGGGCCTGTCCATCGACGATTACGCGGGGAGCTTTACCTGGCTTTTTTCAGCCTCCATTGACCTTTTTGAAGAAGTCGCCAAATTCAGGGCTTTTAGAAAAGTATGGGCCCATATCGCAAGAGACAGGTTCGGCGCCAAGAATCCGAAAACCATGCAGGGCAGGATCGTTTTTTATAGCGGAGGCAGCCGGCTAACAAGAAGCCAGCCATATATTAATATAGCGAGAACGACGATTCAGGCGCTCGCCGCAGCGCTTGGGGGAATTCAGATCATGAACCTTTCATCCTATGATGAAGCCTACCAGACACCCACAGAAGAATCGGGTACCATAGCAGTAAGAATTCAACAAATCCTGGGCCACGAATCAGGGATAACCAAGACGATCGACCCCCTCGCCGGAAGTTATTATGTGGAGACCTTAACCAAGAAGATTGAAAAAGGGGTTTACGAGTATTTGGAGAAGATAGAGAGGGAGGGAGGGGCACTGAAGGCGATTGAGGAAGGATTTTACCAATCCGAAATTACCGAACAGGCCTATAAATATAACAAGGAAATTGAGTCCAAGGAAAGAATCAAGGTGGCACTCAATGAATTCCAGATGGATCAGGAAGTAAAGGTAGCTCCCTTGAAATACGACCCGGATGCTGAGAAGAAGGCGATAGAGGCGGTTAAACAACTCCGGAAAGAACGCGACAACAACAGGGTGAAAGAGGCTCTGGAAAATTGCAGGCTGGCGCTCAAAGGAACTGAAAACGTGATTCCATCCTTTATTGAAGCTGTGAAGGCCTATGCGACCGTCGGTGAAATCGGAGCCGTCATAAGGGAAGTCTATGGGAAATATGCGGAGCTGAAGGTCCGATTCTAGATTTTAATGGGAGGATTGGACAATGCAACGGAAAGTCAGGGTGTTGATAGGGAAACCGGGCCTGGACGGCCATGACAGGGGAGCCAAGTTGATATCCAGGGTTTTGGCCGATGCCGGTGTGGAAGTCATCTATACAGGCAAGTTCCAAACCCCGGAACAAATTGTGGGGGCCGCGATCCAAGAGGATGTGGATGGGATTGGGTTAAGCATCCTCTCGGGTTCACACATGACCATGTTCAAAAAGGTCATAGACCTATTGAAAGAGAAAAAGGGAGAGAACATCGTCGTGTTCGGAGGTGGAGTTATCATGCCTCATGACATTGAGGCCCTGGAAAAAATGGGAGTTGACAAGATATTTCCGCCGGATTCCCAGACATCACAGATTGTTGAATATGTGAAAAATATTCCGAGCCGCAGGAATTCATGAAGGCAAAGGGCGGAGCTATTACGGAGGATCTTAGCAGATGAAGGAATACGGCTATCCAGAAAGGACCGTGGGACATATCTTAGAGGACAAGGCCGGAACCATAGGAGAAAAGATCTATTTTTTTCATGGGGACCAAAAAGTGACCT
>JAZDGZ010000380.1:0-3805 GCA_043806375.1 Pseudomonadota bacterium
CATCTCCAGTTTCACGGCCCTTTTCGTCTTCATAGCCAGCATGCCGGCGATCGGTTCGATGGTCATCTCGCCCTTACCGCCAAAGCCCCCGCCGGTCCTAGCGCTGGTGACCCTGATATCGGACATAGGGAGGTCCAAAGCTTGGGCAACGCCTTCGCGAATACTAAAAGGCCGCGCCGTACTGCACCATAAGCGTAAATGGCCCTTAGAATCCCTTTCGGCAACAACAGACCTTGGTTCCATCGGGGCCTGATGGACTACGGGCATGGTATAGGTATCCTCAAAGATGTCGTCGCTCTCTGCAAAGCCTTTCTCGATGTCCCCTCTTTCTATCCTGGTATGAAGACAGACGTTGCCGTACCGCTTGAGGGGTTTTGTGGTTTTATATGTCTTGAAATCTTCATGGATGAGCGGGGCCTCCGGGTGAATGCTCCGGGTAAAGTCAAAGATTCCCTGGAGTTCATCAATCTCCACCTCGATAAGATCCAGCGCGCGAGCCGCCGTCTCAGCGTCAATGGCAGCGACCGCTGCCACAGGTTCGCCGATGTAACGGACTTTCTCTCTTGCCATCACCGGTTGATCCTCGATGGTGACACCCGTTCTGACATCCGGGAAGTCCCGGGCTGTGATCACCGCAGCGACGCCCGGGACTGAGAGTGCCTCTTCCGTTCCTATTCTCTTGATGCGGCCGTGGGGGATCCTGCTGCCAAGAATTTTGGCGATCAGCATACCCGGTCGCTTCATATCTCCGGGGAATAGGGCCTCGCCGGTCGCCCTTTCCGGGGCGTCAAATCGCCTTACCTCCATGCCCACGGCATGTCCCCTCTCATCACAGGAATGACCGGGTGCCGCTGCTTGAACCGCCTCGACAATCTTGCTGTACCCGGTGCAGCGACAGAGGTTGCCCTGAAAATAACGGCGAATCTCCTCCTCACTCGGATTTGGATTTTCATTTAGAAGGGCCACGCCGGTCAGAATCATGCCAGGGGTACAAAACCCGCACTGAATCGCGTCATGGTCTACAAAGGCTTGCTGCAAAGGGTGAAGATTATCCTTTCCTCTGATCCCCTCAATAGTGGTTATTTCTTTGCCGGCGACTTCTGCGGCGAGCACCAGACAAGAATTAACCGGCCGACCATCCATGAGCACGGTACACGCACCGCAGTCACCTTGATCACAGCCCCTTTTGGTGCCCGTGAGGCCCAAGTGATCTCTCAAACACTCCAGAAGCGTTTCGCTCGCTTTTTCGGTGAGCTGCACTTTCTGACCATTGACTACACACTTAACAGTCTCCCTCATCTACCCCCTCCCTCCTTGAATGACTTTCTCCAGCAGCCCTCTGTAATAGGCGTAGTTTTCGAAAGGAATATCCTCACGCACACGTCCGTCCACGAGCGGGATGTATCCGCCGTCAGCGAGCAGCGATGGGACTTTTTCCTCCATTTCGCGTCGAATCGTCTCTCTGTCACTGCGCAGGGCATCCAGATCAATGCCTCCTATCAGCCGGAGGTCCCGGCCGAACTCACGGCGCAGGTCTCGGTAGTCCATTTCCTTGCTGTTGACCTCAAAGGCCCTCAGGCAGTTGAAACCCCATTTGAGGATGCTGGGAAGGAGTAGTCTCGGGTTGGCAAAGGAGCGAAAGATGATCGTCTTCACGCCGTAGCGGTTCAACACCTCGAGAACCGGCTCGTAGCTTGGAAGAACAAGGTCCTCATACATCTTGGGTGAGATCAGAGGTCCGTGGTTGGATGCAATAGGTTCCGAAAACAGGACGGCATCTATCTCCACATCCCGAAGCACCCGTTCGGCCAGTTCACCTGCAAACCGGCCCTGGATCATCATGGTCTTGCGAACGAGTTCGGGATCCTTCATGAGCAGATAGATGGCCTCTTTAAATCTGGCCCAACCATCCACTCCCATTGAAAGGAAGAAGCCATGGTGCACCCGGAGCATCAATACATGGTCGCGGTTTTGCCAGTCACGGACCTTCTTCCGCCACCTCCACGGCAGGCGGCCCCGCAGAGCGGGATTGAGTCGTTCTTTTAGATCATTCAGTTGTGAATCGGATGAGGGTCTTTGTCTCATTCCGGGTCTGGGCTCCAGATCCGGCTCAATCTCCTCCAATCGGTCATAGGTAAACATCTTAGAAGGATCTGAACCCCTCTTCAGACCCTGTCCTTGCCATGCCTTGAGGACCTCTTTCCGGATGCCCTCTTCGAAGCAAGGGACCCGGTCGGGCCTCCCATACCGCATTGTCTCCCTAAATCTTTCTCGAGCATTCATAGGTCAATTTTTGGGATCAAGTGTGACGGCCTCGTAAAAGTCATATTCGATGAATCTGTCATTTCGACTGCAAGGAGAAATCTTGTGTTTTCATCGTGTTACATTGGTAAGATTTCTCGCTTCGCTCGAAATGACAGGTTGTTGAGACTTTTTGCCGTGAAAATGCTTGTAGGGGCGGGGTTTACCCCCGCCCATTGCGGGCGCACGTAAAGTGCGCCCCTACATTCTTGTACGCCTTTGGCGTATTCATCCATGGGGGTGACCGAAAGCTCGGTCATGACCGTTTACGAAGGCATCAAGGAAGACGTCAGCCCTGGGAGAACCTTCCTCATTGACACAGCCCCATGATTTTCCTAGAGTGGACCTCCATGAGATCAAGTTCTTAATCGTATGAGTCTTGAAAAATTGATTTGGGGATGTGCGAACATTTTGACAGGAATGAAGGAGGTTAATATGGATCTTTTCAAATGCATCGAGGGCCGCAAAAGCTGCCGGGCCTTTTTACCAAAAAAGGTCGACAAAGGGGTCCTTGAGAAAGTCCTTAAGG
Organism: Pseudomonadota bacterium; assembly: GCA_043806375.1. Lineage (GTDB taxonomy): Bacteria > Desulfobacterota > DSM-4660 > Desulfatiglandales > HGW-15 > JAZDGZ01. The sequence goes on from JAZDGZ010000380.1 coordinate 2,831, forward strand.
CTGCAAACAGAAGTCCCTCTTACAGGAACACCCAGCCGTGGGAGGTCTTTGTGGTTTCCGGAGAGAAAAAAGAGGCCCTTGCAAGAAAGCTCTCTGATGCGGCCGCCTCTGGAGTTGCGCCTACCCCGGGCTTACCTGCCCCTCCAACCTGGCCGGAGGCCTTCGCCAAGAGGATGAAGGAGCACAACCTGGCGAGGCTCAAGGCCATCGGGATAGATCCTGAGAATGAAAAGCAGATACGCGACAACTATTCGAGAAACTATCAGTTCTACGATGCCCCGTGTGTCATTTTCGTCGGCATGGATAGGAGCCTGACCTCATGGTCCGTGTTCGATCTTGGCTGCTTTGTGCAAAGCATTCTTCTTGGCTTGGAAGCAGAGGGCATGGGGGGCGTCATCCAGGCCTCTGTGACGAACTATGGGGACATTATACGAAATGAAATCGGGGCGCCGGAGACGACGGCTTTCCTCATTTCCATTTCGGTGGGCTATCCTGACCTTGAAGCACCCGTCAATAGCTATCGCTCCAGGAGAAAAGAGTCAGGCGAATTCGTCCGATGGGTCGGCCTTTGACGCAAAGAGGGAACGCCCTGTAAAAGGCGTTCCCTCTTTGCTCGTTTTTTATCTTCTCGGGATGCTTTCCTGAGTTCAGCCCGTCTCTTCCAGCAGGTCCTCCCGGACCTGCTTTCTGGGCCCGCCGTCTCTCGAGGTCTTCCAATTCTTGTCGGGCCTGATCTTCATGAGGTCCTCAAGGCGGCCCTGCTCCATCTTCTTCCTGACGATCATATCCCAGACGCAGTCCACTTCCTTTGAAATCTCGCACTTGCCGTGGGACGATCCGCCGCAGGGGCCGTGAAAAAGGCTCTTGGAACAGCGGGCAATCGGGCAAAGGCCGCCCGTAAGATGCAGGATGCAGTCCCCACACATGGCGCAACGCTCCGTGAACATACCGGGTTTATCCACCACCCCGATAAAG
>JAZDGZ010000381.1:0-15490 GCA_043806375.1 Pseudomonadota bacterium
CTGACCCTGAAACGAAATGTCTGTCGTACAGGAATCTGCAGAAACGACAAAACTCCTCTTTCGTGACAGACGGGGGCTGCACAAGATCACCATCCATTGGGGCCTTGGGCTGATCCGGACGCCTTATATGCTTCATGGAAATCACTCCCTTGACTTCCGTGGATGGCATGTGGCCGAGCAAATCCTGAGGGTGAGCCTCTTCGGGCAGCACTGAAAACAGGCCTAGAACGCCTAATGCCATGCCTTTTTTATTTAAATAACGGAACGTTACAGTTGTCGTTTAAAGTATACTTTCAGATTTGATCCGGCCTGTTCGCCAAGGCGTCCCGGGCCTTTGATTCCCTGGAAAGGGGCTTACAAGTTAACAAGCATAAGTGCAATCTATATTTTTTGATGCGTTCGTAAAAAGTCGAAAATGCTCTGTTTCCGTCATTCCGGCGAACCCCGGATCGGGTCCGGGGCAGGCGCCGGAATCCAGTCTTCTCAAACCCTTATGGAACTCCTGGACCCCGTTTTTCAACGGGGTGACGACTTTTTAGGAGATCGTCTTTTTTGGATACCCCGAAAAAGGCAATAAGCTACGCTGCGTTCCGTTTTTTGTCAATGCAGTTTCTTGCCTGCGACTCACGTTTCAGCGGGCTGTTCACGAATCACACGGATCATATGTGAGTGGAATTGGTTGCAGCCCTTCCTGAAGGATGGCGGTCCCAATAACTGTTGACTGATGTCGACAGCCTCCTCCGTTCCCTGTCATTCCCCGGCTTGACCGGGGAATCCAGGCTTTTCAAACCCAATGGGTTTCTGGACTCCGGCTGGAGTTTATCTCGCTGGATGCCGGACCGGAGTGATGATATGGCGCACTGTTGCTTCATTCTCACAAAATGGGACTTGGCAAATTTCGCCTATTCTTGGGATCCAGCATACCCTCACTCGCCTTGCTTCTCCTTCGCCTTTTGTCTTGACGACAAAGGGTCTTTTTGTGGTAAGTGTAAAGAAAACAGGAAGGACCCCCCTCGATAGAATTTCGGTCCCGCACACCCTTCCGACGTAAAAGATAAGGAGAATCTGCCCATGAAAATCGCACAGGTCTATATCAACGATCAGATCCGTCTCGGAATCATAGAGGCGGTCCGTGTTACCCCCATTCATTTCTCCGGCACGATGATTGATTTCATCACAGGAATGCCCCAGTGGAAGCCCGATGGCCCATCCATCCCTCTGGATCAGGTTCAATTTGCCCCGGCCGTGAGCAACCCCTCCAAGATCATAGCCCTTGGGTTGAATTATCTGGACCATGCCGCCGAGGGCAAAGTAGAAGTCCCCAAAGTCCCGCTGGTCTTCGCCAAGTTTCCCAACAGTCTGATAGGACACAGGGAAAAGATCACCTGGGAGGCCGCAATAACTCAAAAGGTCGATTTTGAAGCCGAACTCGCCGTCGTCATCGGTAAAGAGGTCCACAGCAGTGACGAGAAGGAGGTCATGGAGGCCGTCTTCGGGTACACCTGCGCCAACGACGTGAGCGCCAGGGACCTCCAGTTCGGCGATGGACAGTGGGTCAGGGGAAAATCGCTGGACACCTTCTGCCCCCTTGGTCCATGGATCGTCACCCGAGAAGATATACCCGACCCGCATGCCTTGAGGATCAGGAGCATCGTTAACGGACAGGAGATGCAGGCAAGTAACACCGGCATGATGATATTCAAGCTGCCGCCCCTATTGGCCTTCCTATCGCATCACTTTTCTTTGATGCCGGGGGATGTCATTTTGACCGGAACGCCTCAGGGGGTTGGCGCCTTTCGCGATCCCCCGGTCTATCTGCAGGATGGGGATGAGGTCGTGGTGGACATAGAAGGGATTGGTTCCCTTCTGAATACCTGCCGTGTTCTCCAGCCCTGACAGGTAGCTCATGTGTCTCATATTATTGGCGATCAAGGCACATCCCGAATACAGGTTGATCCTGGCCGCCAATAGGGATGAATTTTATGAGCGACCTTCCGAATCCCCCGCCTTTTGGCATGAGGCCCCTGATCTGCTTGCAGGTCGGGATCTGAGAGGCGGAGGCACTTGGTTCGGGATAACCCGTAAAGGACGAATAGCAGCGATCACCAACTACCGAGATCCCGCCTCGCAAAAGGAAAACGCCCCCTCCAGGGGCAAGTTGGTGAAGGACTTTCTGTTGGGCGAAGAACCCCCCCACGAGTACCTGGCGGGAGTGCGACGAACGGGGGCCGGTTATAATGGGTTTAATCTTGTTGTCGGGGATGGGGACCAGTTCTATTGGTACTCTAATCGGGGGGATAGGGTCACGGGGATTTCCTCCGGCCTGCATGGGATCAGCAACCATCTGCTCGATAGCCCCTGGCCGAAGGTAAGCAAAGGAAAGGAACAACTGGCGCGGGCCCTTCAAGAGCGGCATGGGCCGATCTCTGAGGCTCTTTTTGAACTCCTGCGAGACCGTACCCCTGCCCCGGATGAAGCCCTGCCCCGCACCGGTGTCAGCCTTGAGTGGGAAAGGGTCCTTTCTTCCATCTTCATTTGGAGTCCCACCTACGGGACCCGCTCCTCAACCCTTGTGTTCATCGATCAAGAGGATCGAGTCACGCTTTTCGACAGGACCTTCAACGGAAACGCCGACCCTGTCTCTTCCGCTGTCTTTGAGTTTCCCCTTGAAACCTGAAGGCTCTAGAACTTCTCCTGATGCGTAAATTCGCTGATCTCCCGCCGTTTGGGTGCCGAGGATTCCTTGGCCGGATAGCCTAAGGGAATCAGGGCCACGAGTTCATAATCTTCCCCCACCCCAAGAATCTCTTTTGCCTTGTCGTGATTCAGGCTCCCGACGATGACTGTTCCTAATCCCTTGTCATGCGCGGCCAGGCAAAGACTTTGAGTCGCCAGGCCCAGGTCGAACATGAACCAGTCCTGAAACTTGGTGCTCTGCTGGCCCTTGTAAAATCCCGAACTCTTGAGTTTGCCGCAGAGGGCAAGGATAATCGGGGCTTGCGTGATGCCCTTTGAAGCCGGATTTGTTGAACCCAAAGCCCCCTGCAACATTTCTTTCGTGCCGGCATCTCGGACCACGATCACCTCCCAGCACTGGGTATTGGCCCAGGAAGGGGACCACTGTATGGATTCAAGGACATGCTGGAGGTCTTCCGCGGGAATCTCCTTCTCCTGGTACCTGCGAATACTCCGTCTTCCCTTGATAATGTTCATGAGATCGGCCATGGATTTTCCTTCCTTTCGTGAATTGGTCGCCCCTCAACACAAGGGCAAAGTTCTTAGTGGCACATAAAAACATTTTTTCCGGCAAAAAGGGGGCAACCTTATGGTTCAATCACCTTCTTGAGCATCTTCTTGCCGAAATCCCTGCCGTCATGGAGGTCCGCATCATCCGGGTGAAGCCTGGCGCTGCTCTGGGCCTCCTCGGCCCAGGCCTTATGCTCGGGTTTCTTCATAAGCGCTTCAATGAGAGCATGTTTCACCTTACCGCGACAGCCGAATGTTCCGATGATTTTGGCCTTGGCTGCGAGGGTCGCAGCGTACTCGAAGGCGTGGACGGCCAATTGCCCCCCGCGGAGGGACCCATGGGTTGAAAATATGGCCAACTTCTTGTCTTTAGGCATGCCTTTCAGAAAGGGTTCAACTTTGCCGGGGACGCTGCTGCCATGGACCGGAAAGCCGCAGAAAATAAGGTCATAATCCTCCAGATCCTTCACCTCGCTGATGGGCAAGATTTCCTTCTCGACCTTCTTATGCCCAATGCCTTCAAAAATCGCTTGAGCTATCTTCTCCGTGTTTCCTGTCTCTGAGTAGTACGTGACCAGTACCTTCATCTTGCCCTCCTTCAGTAGATCATTTCTGGTGTTTTTACCGAATTTTGAGGGGCATTGCAAGAGGATTGTGAAAAGGTCCTGTGTGGGTTAACCCCAGGGAAGATTCTCCAAATCCGCATTCCCTCCCGAGAGGATAATACCGACTCTCTTTCCTGAAACATCCATGCGCCCTGTCAATAGGGCCCCCAGAGGCACTGCGGCTGAAGGCTCGACAATGAGTTTCATCCGCTCCCAGATCGTCCGCATAGCCTCCACGATTCCCTCCTCGCTCACGGTTACGATGTCTTTGACGTATCTCTGAATCAGGGGAAATGTTCGGTCTCCCAGGGAGGTGCGGAGGCCGTCGGCGATCGTATCGGGATTGCCGGATGGGAGTATTCGTCCGCACTTGAGGGAACGGCAGGCATCATCGGCCCTTTCCGGTTCAGCCCCGACGACATCGGTTCCCTGCGATGTCATTGATACGGCAACGGCGGTGCCCCCTAACAGGCCACCCCCGCCGACCGGCGCCATCACGATGTCAAGGGCGGTTATCTCCTCGCAGAGTTCAAGGGCCGCTGTCCCCTGCCCCGCAATGACGCGAAAATCATTGTAGGGGGGGATGAATGCGGCCCCTGTTCGATCCAGGACCTTTGTTAGGCCCTCCTCCCGGGAGGCCAGGGTCGGTTTACAGTACAGGATTTCCGCGCCATAGCCGGCTACCGCCAGTCTCTTCACCCTGGGGGCATTATCCGGCATCACCACGTAGGAAGGAATGCCTCTCCATCGAGCCGCAAGAGCCAAGGCTGCGGCATGATTTCCTGACGAATGGGTGGCAACGCCATGCCGGGCCTCCCTATCGCTGAGCGAGAATACGGCGTTACATGCCCCTCGAATCTTAAAGGCCCCGGCCTTCTGGAGATTTTCACACTTAAAGAATAACTCACCCCCGCACATCCGGTTGATCGTGGTGCACGTGAAAACGGGCGAGCGATGGATAAAAGGACTGATCCTCTCGTGCGCTTTTCGGATTTCCTCTAATGTCGGTTGTCCTTCCATGTCCTGACTAAACCCCCTTTCAAGCCCTGCCTCTCTCGCCGGGAGGCCTGAGGAGCCAGGCAAGTACGGCCCCTGTGATCGAGACCGCAATTCCCATCCAGAAGGCGGGGGAATAATGACCGACCACGTCAAAGACGTAGCCCGCGATGTAAGTCGCAAAGGCGGCTGCCAGGGATTCCGCAAAGCTGAGGATGCCCATGAACAAGCCGAGGGATCCCAGCCCCAAGACCTCCGAGGTCGCGCTAAACCGGAGGACCGCCTGGGCTCCCCAACCAAATCCAAAGACAAAGGCAAAGAGATAGAGTTCCCACAGACGGTCAGCCATCAGGCCCCAGATGAGGACCGCGGTTGTGAAGGCGAAGCTGATGGCGAAAGTCGGCAGGTTTCCAATCACATCACCCAGGCGGCCCATGCCAATCCTCCCGATGATGCTCGCTCCGGCAAGGACTGCCAAGATATTTGCCCCATCCGCCAGTGAAAACCCGAGGTCCTGCGCGTGGGCCGTAAGGTGGGGCATAAAAGCCGACCTGCAGAATCCAAAGCTGCCGTACAAACCGGCAAGCATCCAAAAAGACTTCGTACGCATTATTCTCCGAACAGAGATCCCTTGGACCGATAGGCCGGCGCTTTTCTGCTCGGGCAGCGGTTTTTCCGAGGGGATCTCTCCATCCGGCAATCCGCCCACATCTCTTGGATCGCGCTTGAAGAAAAGCCCGGCCAGAATCATGCCTATGAGACATATGAAACCTATGACGATGTAGGCATTTCGCCACCCATAGGCCAGGATGAGCCAACCCGCAAAAGGCGGAGAGAATAAACCTCCGACACTGCTCCCGGTCTGCACTATACCGATCATCAGACCCCGCCTTTTTAGAAACCATCTGGCCAGGGTCGCCATCACGGGAACCGCAAGGACGCTCGTGCCTATGCCGCCCATAACGGCATAATTGACCTGGAACTGCCACAGGGTGTTTATCTGTGACATAAGGAGATAGCAAAGACCCAGAAAGGACCCCAAAAAAATGACCACCATTCGAGGACCCAGCCTATCATTCAACCACCCCGCGCCGATCCCCACAGCGGCTTGGACCAAAAAAGAGATGGAGTAGGCAAGGGATGCCTCTGCCCTGGTCCAGCCGAACTCGGCCAACAAGGGCTTGAGAAAAACGGCAAAACTGGTCGTATAGGTCCCCCAACCGATCATCCATACAACAAATCCCGCGGCCGTAATCACGTAGCCGTAGAAAAGAGGTGTCCCCATCGCCTGACTATGGGGAGCGACCTGTCGTGGGCCTGCCGGTTGTTGACTGATCTTGTGGGTTCTCTTCACCTTCCAGAGCCCCGCTTTACTATATTAATCGTCTCGAAATAGTGTTGAGGGTTCGGTCCCCCTCACCCGAACCCTCTCCCCCAATCGTGGGGGGAGCATTGCACACACTCGACACACCGGCAATGTAACTTTATGGGTATTAAAGATCTTTCTTTAAACCGCAGAATGTCCAACAAGGAATGTCGAATATCGAAGTGAAAACTTCATCATTCTGCGGTTCCTTGTTGGACATTCGATATTTCCTATCTTGGAGCACTTACACTCAAACTCCCAAATACCCCCTGTGTCAAGTCTGGGCAAAGATCGCACTCCTGGGGGAGAGGTTCTGTCATTTGCTCCCAAAGACCTTCTTAAGAAGCTCCGTGACGCGGGCTGCCGGGTCCTCGCGTATTTTCCTTTCCTCTTCGGCTACCATGAGGAAAAGACCGTCAAGGGCCCGATGCGTGACGTACTCATCAAGGTCGAAGCTCATAGTCCCTGCAAAGGGGACCTTGCGCACCTTCTTATCCAAGTCCTGATAAATGCTGGTGACCCCAACCTCGCCCATTGCCCCGTGGATGATGGGCCGTGCCAGCTCTTTCAGCTTATCGAAGGTGTTATCTTTGAAGTAAAGGGGCGCTTCGTTATTTCCGCCCTGAAGGATCTTCTTGGCATCAGAAAAGCTCATCTTCTCGACAGCCTCCCGGAAAAGGCCTTTGGCCTCAGGCGCAGCCCGCTCTGCCGCCCGGTTCATGCTCATTTCAAAGGCATCGATCTCCGCGCCGAATCCGGCGGCCCGGACAAGTCTCTCCACCTTCTGCACGGAATCAGGCAGGGGAATCTTGATCTTGGGGTTGCCGTAATATCCGCCGATCTTGGAAACGTGCGCCACGGCATTACCCGTGCCGATCCGAAGGGCCTCTTTGAGTCCTCGGACGATCTCCTGTTCAGAAAGGCCGCCTACCCCAAAATTCTTCTTGAGCTGGTCAAAGATGTCGCCCAACCGGGCATGTCCTGTCGAGGGTGCGAATCCTGTTGAAATGGCGAACAACCCGATCAAACAAAGGTTCCGAATCTTCATACTGTCCCCCTGTCTTGCCTTTGATAGGTCCTTAAGGTTTTCCTTCCTAAGATATAAGATCTCTTGGTAAAAAGCATCAGGTTTTTGGCTCCATGCCCTTCGCCTCCCAAATCCACCGCCTAATTTTCAAACCACGAATAGTATCGGTAGGTTTGGGACGATTCCTGATCACCAGGAAGGCGTCAGATGCAAGGCGCCGAGGAGCGACGACTGAGGCGTATGAGGCAATACGCCACAAGGAGGAGCGAGCGAAGGCAACGCCGCAGATGATGCCTTGATGGTGAATCAGGGGCCTGCTTTACCCTTGACATCAACCTGTCTCTTTCCTATATTCCCAAAGACGAAACCGCCCGAACGGCCCTTCCTTCCGGCACCCTCCCCTTTCATCAAGGGAAGAATGGATCTGGGGTGCTCCCCTTTGTTTCACCGAGGAGGGGGGTCTGGAGTTATTGAGATAAACGTCATAGTCAACAACCTACACCATGCGAGGGGACATCGGCTATGTACAATGCCAGCGATTTAAAAAAGGGTCTCAAGGTACAGATCGATAAGGAACCCTACGTGATTATCGACTTCCAGTTCTCAAAACCGGGAAAGGGCCAGGCCCTTTACCGGTGCAAACTCAGGAACATGATCTCCGGGATCATCCTCGATCGGACCTACCGCTCTGTGGATAACTTTGAGTCCGCAAACCTCGAGCAGCGGAGAATGCAGTTTCTTTACAGCCAGGACGAGCATTTTTATTTCATGGACGTGCAGAACTACGAGCAGTCTTCGCTGAGCGCCGACCAGGTGGGAGATGCGAGGAACTACCTTATAGACAACCTGGAAGTGGACGTGCTCCTTTTTGACGGCAGGGCCATCGGCATCACCCTGCCCTACTTCGTGGATCTCACGGTGATAAAGGCAGACCCTTGGGCCAAGGGGGATTCCGTCTCCGGGGACAGCAAGCCCATTACCCTTGAAACGGGCTACACCCTGCGCGTGCCTCCCTTTGTGGAGGAAGGGACGAAAATCACCGTGGACACGAGAACCGGGGAATATGTCACTCGGGTCAAAGAATAAGGGGTCCCATGAGCAGGGGAGATTGGCGGAGAGAAAGCCGATCCTCTGGTTGAGGGCCAGAACTGTCCAGGCCCTCAGACGCTTCTTCATTGAGCGGGGCTACCTGGAGGTCGAAACGCCCTATCTCATTCCAGCGCCCACCCCTGAGTGCCACATCGAACCTATCCGTGCCGGCCACGCCTTTCTTCACACCTCCCCCGAATTATGCATGAAGCGGTTGCTCGCTGCAGGCTACCCCAGCATATTCCAGATCTGCCCGTGCTTCAGGCAGGACGAGAGGGGAGAACGGCATCTCCCCCAATTCACCCTTCTCGAGTGGTACCGGGTCGGCGCGGACTACTTTGATCTCATGGAAGAGTGTGAGGAAATGGTCCTCTTTGTCGCACACGAACTGGGCTTCGGGGAAAGGCTTGGATATCGCGGAAATCCGGTCTCCTTTCAAAGGCCCTGGCAGCGGATCTCGGTCAACGAGGCCTTTGCCCGATACGCCTCCATCAGCATGAAGGATGCCCTGGAATCGGGGCGGTTTGACCTCATCATGGTTGAAGAGATCGAACCTCGCCTGGGTACGCTCCAACCCACCTTCCTTTACGACTACCCCTCATCCCTCGCGGCCCTGGCACGGCTCAGGCCTGACAATCCTCAATGGGCCGAGAGGTTTGAGCTCTACGTGGCGGGCCTTGAACTGGCCAATGCCTTCTCGGAATTGACGGACGTCGGTGAACAGCGGAAAAGGTTTGAAAGAGAAAAAGAGAGGCGCCTGCAGAGCGGCAAGGAGAGCTATCCCCTTCCGGAGCGATTTCTCCAGGCCCTTCATTTCATGCCGCCGTCGGCAGGGATTGCCCTGGGCGTGGATCGGCTCGTGATGCTCTTTGCCGATCAGGCGACGATAGATCAGGTGGTCTCCTTTACGCCGGAAGAACTCTGAGACGAGGCAAAACCGGGTACCCTGGAGTGCTCTCTGCAGACCGGACACCCCTGCATGCTCAGCGGTCTCTCAAGGTGGCTCTTGAGCAAGAGGGCCTCGTCCTGAAATATCTCGACCGTAGGGCCGTCCGCCGTAACCCGTCCATCATGCATCACGATCGTCCGTTCGCATAAATCAAGGACCATGTCCAGGTCATGGGTCGCAATGATCTTGGTGTGATCAAAGCCCTTGAGGAGCCCTATCAACTGTCTCCTCGCCTTAGGATCAAGGTCCGAGGTGGGTTCGTCCATCACGAGGATATCGGGGGACATGGAAAGGACGGTCGCAATCGCCACGGCCCGTTTTTCTCCCTTGGAGAGCTTGTAGGGAGGCCGAGTCTTGAGATGGGAGGCCCCAACAATGGAGAGGGCCTTTTCCACGCGACGGGAGACCTCTTCAGGCGGGAGCCCCAGGTTGAGGGGCCCGAAGGCGACATCATCGTAGACCGTGGGCATGAAAAGCTGATCATCAGGGTTCTGAAAGACCATGCCCACCGTGCGCCGCACGCTGGGGAGGGTCTCCTTTGTCAGGGGGAAATCCCCGATGCGGATCTGGCCCTTCGCAGGCACCAGGTAGCCGTTGAGGTGAAGCAGGAGGGTGGATTTGCCTGCCCCATTGGCCCCGACAATCGCCACCGACTCGCCGTGGACGATTCGGAAAGAGACGTCGTGCAGGACCGGCGTGTCGTCGGGATAGCTGTATTCAACCTCCCTGACCTCAACGATATGGTGTGTCATCCTGCGCCTCCCGTCACCAGATTCCCTAAGAGCCGCGGCAGATTATAAAACCGCATCACCATAATGAGCCCGGACCAGCCCAAGAGGAACACCAGGTCCCTCATGCCCAGTCTCATGGGCCGCAGGATCCGTATCTCTCCGTCAAAGCCCCGGGAGAGCATGGCCAGGTGGATCCGGTGCGCCCGATCCAGTGTGCGAAGGAGCAAGTGTCCCACCAGATAGCCGAAGATCCTCATTCCCATCCCCTTGCCCGGAAAAGACCGCAAGGCCCGCGCCCTGACCATTCGGGAGGCCTCTTCGGTTAGGACGAAAAGATACCGGTACAAGAAGAGAAGTTGAATCACGAAGACCCTGGGGGCGCCCATCTTTTCCAGGGCATGGCAGATGGCATTGAAGCCGGTGCAGGCTATCAAGATCAATCCCGCCCCTACGGTCAGGGCGAAGCGGAGCATGATGGAGATGAAGGAGATCCATCCCCCTGATAGCCCGATCGGTCCCAGGTTGACGAGGATCTCCCGGTCCAAAAAGGGGTTGAACAGGCCGATCATGAGAGCGAAGGGACTGACGATCAGGACCTTTCTGAAGAGATAGCGCACGGGGATATCGGCGAGGGCGACCAGAACGGCCGGATAGATGAAAAAGGGCATGAGCCCGGAGACCTCGTACTTTCCGAAGGAAACGACGGCCACAATAAAAATCAGGGTAACAACGACCTTGACGCGGGGGTCAAGGCCGTGGATCACGGTCTCCTGGTTGGATATTCTGTCCAGGCTCCCCAAATCAAAGAGACTCGATCCAATGTTCACCACAAAATCCCTCCCTCACCCTGAACCTTCAAACCGTCCGTCTCCTCTTCTTCAAAATGAGACCGATCAAAATGCTCAGCGCCAGGGTCAAGGCCCCTCCAACCAGGCCGGAAACCGATCTCCCCGGATCAACGGCAGACCAGGTCTCTTCTTCCTCAGCACCGGACGCCTTCGGGTCTTTGAAGCCGTAGCCGGGAAGTAATGCGGTTTTCTCCTGGACCCGGCCAAGGGTCGCATGAATCCCCTGATCAGGGGCCTTGAATTCCTCCTTGCCGCTTATGCGAAACATGGACCATTCCAGGCCGTCGGGATAGGCCGAGGCAAACCAGGACAGGCCCCCACCGGTCAGAACGGCCGCCACAAGAAAACCGCCCAAGACCTTCCGAAGGGAAAGGTTGCCTATGGGCCTGTTGGCCCTGGCCATCTCCAGGATTTCGGGCCTGGCACGCCATACGAAGACAACGACTGCGGCGGTCACCATGCCTTCAACGATTCCGATCGCCAGATGGATCGGCTGCATCAGAAGAAGGAAGGTGATGAAGGGAAGCTCGGTGATCCCCGAGAATAGGGTCTCAACGACTACGCCAAAGGCCCCCAGTTGAAGGCCCATAACCGCAGCCGCCAAAGCGCCTGCAAGGATTCGTCCTTTGGACAACCCCTCCCCGCTGACCTTCTTGTAGATGAGGGGGTATGTGACAATGCAGGGGAAAAAACCGAGGTTGAAGATGTTGGCGCCCAGGGCAAGAAGGCCGCCGTCTGCAAAAAAGAGGGCCTGAACAGTCAGCACGGAGGCGATGGTAAGAAAGCCGGCATGGGGTCCTAGCAGGATCGCCAGCATTATCCCTCCACCCAGGTGGCCGCTCGAGCCGGTCCCGGGAATAGTAAAATTGATCATTTGGGCGGCAAAGACAAAGGCCCCTACCACCCCCATAAGGGGGATCTTGCGCTCATCCAGTTCCTTCTTGACCTTCCTGGAACTGTAGGCCATCAACCCGCCTGAGGCGACCCACATGGCAGCCCCTACCGCAGGCGAAAGCAGCGCGTCCGCCATATGCATGGCACATCTCCTTCCATCAGGACGATCCTCTGTGCCCTGAAATAAAAAAAGCCACGAGTGCTTTGTATCTTCATGATACCTTCGCCTTCGTGGCAGTTCTTTTGATCGGCAGTTTATGTCTAGTTACTGCAGGCTTCGACCTGCGATTGTTTCTTTCTTACGATAGCCCAAACCCTTTGTGGGTGTCAACAACAATCCTTCTTCCGCCCATAAGCGCCGGAAAGAATGGACCTCTCTATAGACCTGAATGCAACAAAATCCAAGACGCCACGCATGATCGTCGCCCGCCTTCTTCCCCTATCCTTACTTTTCCTGAACGAAGGCCTCGCAATCAAGGAACCAGCCAATAGACCGGTCCCTGGCATTATCGAAAGACAATGCCCCCCAGGACCACGCTAAGACAATCAGCGAAGCCCCGGAGGGCTAAGCCTTAGAACACCTTCCTACCCCATGCTAATCCAATATCTTGAAACCGCTTACCGTGAAGCCCCTGTCCCTGATTGCTTGAGCGACCTTCTCAGGACTGGTTTTTAGCGGATCATAGGATATGGTGACACGTCCCGATCCGGCATCGAGAGAGACTACCAGTACCCCGTCGACACTCTTGACGATACCCCGTACCGTCTCTGCTGTGTACGTTCACTCCATTCACTCGGGGACCATCAAATAGGCCGACTTTGACGTTCCCGGCCCATAACCGGTGGTGGCGCAGGCAACTAAGAACAGCAGGCCGGCCATGATTGAAAATAGAGCCATTCTTCTTCTTTTCATGGGACACTCCTTCTTTCAATAGATTTCAAACCTGCTCATAATTTCAAAAGTTAGTCCTTCATTGCAACATTGTCCAGATGACAGCCCTCTATTTTTCTCTGAAGGGTCTTTATTAGTTCTAATAGCTTCCTGTCCCTCTCCCTGATACCCCTCTCCCCTTTACCCGGGCCGTCTCCTCTTTCGTGAGAATGAAAGCCTCTCCCTGTTTTTATGCCCAGATCACCCCTCTCAACCTTTTCTTTAAGAACCCCTTGAGGTTCCAGGGCGTTGTCCAGGAATTTGTAAAGGTTGCCCAAAGCCTTGACCATGAGATCCAGTCCTGCCAGGTCCAACGTTTCCAGTACGCCGACAACACCCAGACGAAACCCGAAACTGCCTCTGACCGCCCTATCAAGATCCTCGGCGGAGACTACTTTCTGCTCCAAGAGCGAGAGCGCCTCTCTCACCATGGCCGCCTGGATTCGGTTGACCAAAAATCCCGGAATCTCTTTCAACACCTTAACCGGTACTTTTCCGATCTTTTCTAGAAGCTGAAAGGTGATCTGAAAGGTCTTTTCAGAGGTCTCCTTGCCGGCAACAACTTCAACAACCGGCACAATATGGGGCGGATTGAACCAATGGGTCATGATCAGCTTGTCCTTTTTCGTGACCTCCGCGCCAAATTCGGATATGGAGAGGGTGGACGTATTGCTCGCAAGAATGGCATGTTCAGGCGTAAATTGATCGATCTTCTTAAAGACCTGCCTCTTGAGATCAGGGTCTTCGAGCACTGCCTCGATCACAAAGTCCGCATTTTCAACCGCGCTATCCAGTCTTGTGGTCCCCTTGATATGGGAAAGAATGTCAGTCAACCTGTGCTCGGTCTCCAGACCGGCCTCGATAAAGGTCTTCAGATTCGACTCGATCTTTGTGATCGCCTGATCCAGGAGATCTTCCCTCAGGTCATAAAGACTGACGTCATATCCTTGTTGGGCAAAGGCCTGGGCGATGCCGTGACCCATGACCCCGGCGCCGATGACCGATATCCGTCTAATGTCCGCCAAGGCTATCCTCCCCTGTTGTCTAAAGCTGTCTCTGCCTCAGTTTCATCTCTTCCAAGAAGTCCTTTACCGTTTCTTCGGCGGAATACCCGATCTTCCAATCCCACTCCTTCTCGGCATTGGTCCCATCAATCCTTTTGGATATCACTCTCACGGCCTCTATGGCAGAGGGATCCGGTTTGAAAGTAATCTTCGCCCCCGGAACGAAACGCCTTACAATGTCGGCCAGACCCTTTGCCGTTGGCGGAGGTGTTATCTGCCCCAAGTTGTAAATTCTTGTTTTTATGCGGGATTCATCGGCGTCATAAAGCTGAAGAAGGCTCCTGACGGCGTCCTTGATATAGATGATCGGAAGGGCCGTCTCCTCAGGGACCCAAACCTCATAGGGCTTCCCCAGGGCCGCCGCCTCGATCATGCCCGGATTGTACTGTCCGAACCCGCCCGACCTCACACCCGGGCCGATCACCTGGGGAAAGCGTATTCCCCTGAAGTCGATGCCGAACCTGCGATGATAGTATCTCCCCAGAAGCTCATCAAATACCTTGGTCACGCCGTACATGATCGGAGGGACCTGAGCGGTCGCGTCCGTTATGATTTCGTCATCCGTGATTCCATAGACCCCCATGGAACTGGAAAAGATGACCTTGTTGATCCCGAAAAGACGGGCCGCCTCCATCACGTAATAGGTCCCTTCCACATTAACACGATATGACTGCCAGGGATTGGCTTCTGAAGGAGCGGACAACAAACCGGCAAGATGAACTATATCTGTAATGCCATGATCCTTCACCGCATTGAGGACCTCGGCCCAGTTGGCGATGTCTCCCCTGATGTATTTGATCCTGCCTTTCAGGTCTTTGGGCAATCGGTCTTCCGGGGCGATATCGAAAAGAACCGGCTCTTTGCCCTCCTCAAGAAGCCCTCGCGTCAGGCCGACGCCGATGAGCCCACAACCTCCTGTGATCAATATGCTCATAGCTTTGACTTTCTAACCCCTCTTGGGTAGATGAAGGATTTCCCTGGCTTCATCCGGTGTCGCGATCTCCCGGCCCAGTTCTTTTGCAATCCTCACGATCTTTTCGACCAACTCGGCGTTGCTCCTGGCCGGGACGCCTCGGGAAAGATAGATGTTGTCCTCAAAGCCGACCCTCACATGTCCTCCCATAATGATCGCCATGGTCGTCATCGGGAACTCACTTAATCCCACCGCACAGACCGACCAGGGCGACCCTTCGGGAATGCTTCTCACCATGTGAATGAGGTTATCCACCGTCGCAGGAATTTGACCCAAGACGCCCATCACGCATTGAAAATATAGAGGTTCCTCGATATGACCCAGTTCGGCAAGGACCTTCGCATTATGGATCATGCCGATGTCATAGCACTCCAGTTCAGGCTTCACGCCATGGGTCTTCATGGTTTCTGCCGCATAGACCATGTCCGGAAAGCTGTGGACCATGACAAATTTCAGCACCCACTCCTTCTTCTTTCGATTATAGATATCGATCACCGGAGAACCGGCATTGAAGGAGGCCAATTCAGGCTTTGCCAGAGGATTCTTCGCCAGTTCGGGAATGACCCCCATCCTCCCCTTGACGCTCTCCTCAGGGATCTCTTTATATAACCAGTCCCCGTCGACACGCTTGCCCGCCCCTCCGGTCGTCACGTTGATGATGATGTCGCATTTTTCACGAACAGGAACAATGGTCTGCTCAAACCACTCGGCCTTCTGTTCGCACTGCCCTGTTTCAGGATTCCTGCCGTGGATATGAACGACCGATGCCCC
>JAZDGZ010000382.1:0-3720 GCA_043806375.1 Pseudomonadota bacterium
GGTATCATGATAGGAAACCCATGTCAAGAAAAAACCACATAAGAGCTGAAACGCAGAGGGGGTGTCTCAGGAGTCCGCAGATCACCAGGGACGGTTTCGGACCGCGAGGATTCAAGCGGAAGAGGCTGTGTACGATCTCCCAAATCGTTCAGAAAATCGCGTAGAGTATTCCAAGCACAATCTGAACGCCCGCGGCGCAAAGAGCCCTTTGAAGGAAATGGACAATACTCAGTAGGATAGCCCATCCGAGAAGGTGGAGGCAGGTCTATCTTGCGGCAAATCCTTTCCGAGGACGCTTCGCCTATGGGCCATCCCTTTCCATGCCTCTATATTCGCTCATTGGAAAAACCAGACGAGATTATGGGATTATCCGGTCTATCAGCCCTTCATGGTATTGGGCAAAAACAGGGCAATTTGGGGAAAGACGGTCAATATGATCAGGCTCACCAACATGGCTATCCAAAAGGGCCAGATCCCTCGAAAAATGGTGTACATGGGAACCTCTTTTGCAACACCCTTAATCACAAACACATTGACGCCCACGGGCGGCGTGATCAGCGCCATCTCCATCATGATGACGATCATCACTCCGAACCAGATGGGGTCGAAGCCCAGGTTGACCATCAGGGGTTGAATGATGGGAATCGTCAGGACCATGATGGCCCAGCCATCCAAGAACATGCCCAGAATCGTGTAAATCAGGACGACCCATCCAAGGATGATATATCTGGACACATCGAGCCCGGCCATATAATCCGCCAGTTCGGAAGGGATTCTGGTCACGGCCAGAAAGTAACCGAAAATGTAGGCGCTGATGACGATGATGAAGATCATGCCCGTGGTCTGTCCGGTCATGTTGAGGGAGGCGACAAAGTGCTGCCAGGTCATCTTCCTGGTAAACAACGAAAAGACAAAAGCACCGAACGCCCCGATACCTGCGGCCTCCGTTGGGGTGAACACACCGGTGTATATCCCTCCCATAACCAGCAGAAAAAGGGACAAGATGCCCCCGACCCCCTTGAGCGCCGCGATCCGTTCCCTGAGGGTGGCTCCCTCCCCCCGGGGAGCCACCTGAGGGTTGATTCGAACCCATATGTTGATGGTCAACATGAACAGGACCGCCAACATGATGCCGGGTAAAACACCTGCAATGAAAAGTTTGCCCACCGACTGTTCGGTCAGAATGGCATAGAAGACGAATGTGGCACTAGGCGGAATCAAAATGCCTAGGGTGCCGCCTGCTGCGACCGTGCCCGTGGCGAGCGACAGACTGTACCGGTATTTTTTCATCTCAGGGAGGGCGACCGTCCCCATGGTAGCGGCTGTGGCCACGCTGGAGCCCGAAATGGCCGCAAAACCGGCACAAGCGCCGATGGTGGCCATGGCGAGACCTCCGCGTCTGTGGCCCAGCCACCTTTCCACGGCCCAATATATTTGATGGCTCAATCCGGAGTGGCTTGCCAATTGGCCCATGAGGACAAAAAGGGGGATGACGCTCAAGGTATATGTGGTCCCTCCGGCGTAAAAAGCCAGGCCCAGGACGTTCAGTCCGGCATCCAGGCTGCCGAGATAAACGTAACCGAGCCATCCGACCAGAGCCATTACAAATGCGATCGGCATGCCGGAAGAGAACAGGAGAAAAAGAAAAGCAATACCAACGATGCCGGTCATAAGAGGACTCATTTTTTTGTTACCCTGGCTAAAGATTCGAGGAATTGGACAAAAAGGACAAGTGAAAGGACGCCTATGCCAACCGCCACGAACAGGATAAATGGGCTTTTGGGGATGAATAGTTCAGCAGACACATCGTTTCTTTGCAGCGCGACCCCTGCCTGCAAGACGTTCCTCCAGGTCACGACGGCAAACAGGAGGAAAGCGATAAGGCTGGTGATGCACTCAACAAGGGCCCGGACCCTTCCAGGAAGTCGCGTAATGACGAGATCTACGACAACATGCCCTCTCTCAACCATGGTATAACCGACTGATGCGAATACCAGTACGGCCATCATGAACTCGGTCAATTCCCAGCTGCCGAGAATAGGGCTGTTGAAGAGATAACGCAGGAAGACATCCGAGACAGTGACCAACACCATCAGGACCAAAATGACTTGCCCTATCAGATGCAGGAACCGGCTGATCGGAAAAATGGCTTTCTCCAGAAGTTGGCTGAACCGGCTTAACCACCCGTCCATCTCAAGCCCCCAAAACCCGTTATTTCCCTTTAGCCTGCCGTACGGCCCCCAGCAATTCTTCTGCCGGCAGTCCCTTGGCCTTCATATCCTTCACCCACTGATCATAGATGGACGCGGTCTTATCCTCCCATTTCACCAGTTCGGCCGATGAAAGAGGATAGATGTCCTTGCCTTTGGATTGGCCTTGTTTAATGGCGTTGCCGAAATCCTCGTCATACGCGGTCGCGCTCTCAAAGGCGTACCTGACCCGCAGATTGTCCAGAATGCCCTGGATGTCAGGAGGCAGGGAATTCCACCTCTTCTTGTTCATGGCCACGGCCATGGGCGAGGCCGTGAGGCCGGCGCGGATGGAATACTTTGAAACATCATAAAGCCTGTATGATACCATTGCCGTGAAGGCGGTTACGACCCCGTCCAGCACGCCTTTTTCCATAGACGTATAGACCTCAGTGATGGGCATGGTCACCGGGGTGCCCCCCAGTTCCTTAACCATGGCCGACTGAACAGCACCTGAGCTGCGGAACTTAAGGCCCTGTAAATCTGCCATGTTCTGGACCTTCTTTTTCGACATATGGAAGGTAAACGGCTCGCTGACAAAGAAGAAAAGCATCTTCGCTTCTTCGTATTCCTTGGCGAGATACTCATCAAAGACCGCTTGAGCGAGTGCTGTGTTTACAGTGCAGGTGCCTCCTCCGATGAGCGGCAGGTCAAAAACCGTGGTCAAAGGGAATCGGCCCGCCGTATAGCCCGGCATGAAAAAGGAAATGTCTGCGATGCCTCCCAGGGCCATATCCCACTGTTCCATCGGACCGCCGAGGGCGCCTCCTGGATAAAGGGTGATCTGCACCCTGCCATTCGTGAGCGCTTTCACTTCATTTGCGTATTTTTCAAATACTCGGTGGAGCGTGTGCTTGGTGGGCATCCAATAAGCGAATTTCAGGTTGATGGGCTTCTCGGCTGCTGAAATCGCCGGCGGGTTGGAGAATACGAAGAACAAGGTTAGGAAAAGGCCGAAGGAAATCAATGCACCTAGTGTCTTTTTGTTTTTCAAAGCAACCATTGTTTTACTCCTTTCTTATTAAGTGACGGTTTTCAAGACATACACTCTCGACAATCAACCCCGCGTAAGGCCCGGCTCAAAGGGCGAACCTGGCCCAAAACAACGATCCCTCCAACCAAACAACGGCCAAGCTATCAAAACCCCTTTTACATGTCAACAAAACCAAGCTTGGAACCATCAAATATCGTCGCAATGAGTCGAAATTCAGTCCTGCTATGCCCAAAGGTCCTGACACCCTTTTCCTTTTAGAGTCTACTTTCTGTCACATCTATTGTCCATGCCCTGGGAAAAAACGGCCTTCAGGTGCTGAATTAGATCCGTAGCCTCAGAATTTCCTCACACAACTCATCGTAGTCGTAGGCGCCCCTGGAACTCGAAAGAAATTGCGAAACAGGCTTTCCGGCGAGGTTGGCCTGATTGAGGGACTCACTCTTGTAGATAATGCTCTTGAGGAGCCGTCGCCTGTGT
>JAZDGZ010000383.1:0-5323 GCA_043806375.1 Pseudomonadota bacterium
TGCCATGAGAGGACAATTTGTTTCATCCCTCCCCGTGTCGGGATTTGTTGTCTTGAGTTGTTTGCGACACGCTTCGGGCTGCCCCGCCAGGTCACCACAGGTCCCGGTCTTCTCAGGGCACGCTAACCAGCAGACGAAACCTCCCCACCAAAACGCTCCCCCGCCAAGATCTTTTGCCTTGACTAACCCCGTCAATTGGATTACAAGCATACGTTCAAGTTATATAAATGACTGAAAAATACCCGAATTGGAGGGAAGCCATACGGCTTTGATATGAGTCACTCAAACGCGGAGAAAACAGGCTCGGTCCTGGAGGATAGAAAAAAGAAAACCGAAGATCTCAAAGCCATGGGGGTCAATTTATACCCTGCCGGCTATCCATATGATTTGACCATTCAGGAGGCGATCGAGCGCTTCGCGAAGATGGATGCCGAGGCCCTTGAGAAGGAAAAGGGGGTCTATTTGATTGCCGGAAGGATCATGGCTATCCGCAATTTCGGGAAGGCCTCCTTTATCCATATTAAAGACGGATCCGGCCGCATCCAGGGCTACGTCAGAAGGGACAAGGTGGGAGAAGAGCCCTTTAAGGTTTTCAAGCTTATGGATATTGGCGATTTCGTAGGTATCAGGGGCCCTTTTTTCAGAACAAAAACAGGGGAATTGACCATTCTCGCGGAGGGAATAACCCTCTTGTCCAAGTCCATGAGACCCCTGCCGGAGAAATGGCATGGTTTGACCGATGTGGAGACGAGGTACAGGCAGCGTTACCTCGACCTTATCGTCAACGATCCGGTCAAGGACGTCTTCATCATGAGAAGCCGCATCATCCAGGCCATAAGGGATTTCTTCATGGAAAGAGGATTTCTCGAAGTCGAGACGCCCATGATGCAACCCATCCCGGGAGGCGCCACTGCCCGGCCCTTCAAGACCTTTCACAATGCCCTGGGCATGAACCTGTATCTGAGGATCGCCCCTGAACTCTATCTCAAGAGGCTCGTCATCGGGGGTATAGACCGGGTCTTTGAGATCAACCGCAACTTTAGAAACGAAGGCATTTCCGTTCAGCATAATCCTGAATTCACCATGCTCGAATTTTACATGGCCTATGCCACCTATGAGGACCTCATGGTCCTTACGGAGCAACTCTTCAGCCATGTTCTGGAAAAGATCCTTGGCAAGACCGTCATTGACTATCAGAATCAGACCATTGATTTTACCCCCCCATGGTCTAGAATTTCCCTCTTCGACGCCTTGAGAGAAATGGCCGACCTTCCGGAAAAGGCCCTTTCCGACATGGAGGCGGCAAAGGAATTTGCAGTATCCAAGGGCATCGCCTTATCGAAGCAGGAGAGCCTGGGGAAAATCCTGGCAAAGATCTTTGATCAATTGGTAGAGCCCGAATTGGTAAGACCCACGTTTGTGTTCGGGTATCCAACCGAAATATCACCCCTTTCGCGAAGGAACGATGAAAACCCGGATATCACTGATCGATTTGAGCTCTTTATCGGGGGCAAGGAGATAGCCAATGCGTTCACGGAGTTGAATGATC
Organism: Pseudomonadota bacterium; assembly: GCA_043806375.1. Taxonomy (GTDB): domain Bacteria; phylum Desulfobacterota; class DSM-4660; order Desulfatiglandales; family HGW-15; genus JAZDGZ01. The sequence continues at coordinate 1,550 of JAZDGZ010000383.1, forward strand.
CCATGGACCAGCGCGAGAGATTCATGGTCCAGGCCTCTCTCAGGGAATCGGGGGATGATGAGGCCCAGTTCATGGATGAAGATTACCTTACGGCCCTGGAGTACGGCCTTCCACCAACGGCAGGAGAAGGTATCGGCATCGACAGGGTTGTTATGCTTCTCACCGACTCTCCTTCGATCAGGGATGTCATCTTTTTCCCCCACATGAGGTCCAAATGAACCTTTTTTCCTTCGCCATGGAAGTGGGACGAGGACAATAGGCGTTGCGCCCTGCCTGGTGCCTGGTGCGTGCTGCATAGTGCGTGCCCATGGATGACGGCCCTCGGTAGAATGAATGAGTCTACAGCAAACTGCAGGGAATGATCAGGTTCAATGAGAACCTGCGTCACTAGATGCCTCCGGCAGAGAGAAAAGATAGGGTAATTTGCTGATGTTTTTTGAGGTATTTCTCGGGACAAGATATCTGAAGGCCAAACGAAAGCAGACCTTCATTTCCGTGATCACCGTGATTTCGGTGGTCGGGGTCATGATGGGAGTCATGGCCCTCATCGTCGTGCTGTCTGTGATGAACGGCTTCAGGGAAGACCTGATGTCCAAGATTCTAGGCGTCAACTCCCACCTCCTCGTGCTGAACTACGAGGGGGCCTTCGGCAATTACGGGGAAGTCTCTCAGAAGGCGGGAGATATCGAAGGGGTTGTGGCAACCACCCCTTTTATCTACAGCCAGGTTATGGTAGATAACCTGGGTCGTGTGTCAGGGGCCGTTCTGAGAGGCCTGGACACTCAAACGGCAGGCAGGGTGATCAGTATCGAAACGATGGTGAAGAAGGGCTCGCTCTTTTCCCTCGATGAGACCCACGAGGGCCTTCCGGCCATTATCCCTGGGAGCGAACTGGCCCGACAGATAGGGGCCCAACCCGGGGACACATTGACTGTGATTTCCCCTCACAGCAGGTTGACCCCGCTCGGGAGGGTACCTCACAGCCGGAAATACAAGGTCACCGCCATCTTTGATTCCGGCATGTACGAGTACGATTCCTCCATGGCCTATGTCTCCCTGAAAGAGGCCCAGGAACTCCTTGGCATGGAGGATCGGGTGACGGGGATCGAGGTCAGGGTCACCGACATCTACAAGTCGGATCGAGTCGGCGATGCCATTGTCCAGAGTTTGGGTTACCCCTATTGGAGCAAAGACTGGAAGGTCATGAACAGGAGCCTCGTCTCCGCCCTCAAGTTGGAAAAGTTGACCATGTTCGTTATTCTCACCATGATCGTTTTGGTGGGGGCATTGAATATCATAAGCACGCTCGTGATGGTGGTGATGGAGAAGACGCGGGATGTGGCGATACTGAGAGCAATGGGGGCTTCATCAAAGAGCATGATGACCGTCTTTATGTTTCAAGGCCTCTTGGTGGGCGTTGTTGGGACGCTTGCAGGGCTCGCATCGGGACTCGGACTCTGCCACCTGTTGGCCAAATATAAGTTTATCAGGCTGCCTGCCGACGTCTACTATATTTCAACCCTCCCTGTCAGGGTTGAAGCATGGGATGTTTTGTTTGTGACCCTGGCTGCCGTGGTGATCTCTTTCCTTGCCACGCTCTACCCTTCCTGGCATGCCTCGCGGCTGAACCCGGTCGAGGCACTGAGATATGAATAGTGAAGGGCCAGAAGGGCCGTTGGGAGCCTGATGTGTTAGAACTGAAGGACGTTCATAAGTCATTTGTTCATGACAGCCATCAAATAGAGGTTCTGAAAGGCATCGATTTGACCCTCCACCGGGGTGACACCCTAGCCGTAACCGGCGCCTCGGGTGTGGGAAAATCGACCTTGCTTAACATCATGGGGACCCTCGAGAAACCGACCACGGGGGTTGTCCTGTTCGATAGCCGAAACGTGAACGAAATGGATGAAGGTGAACTCTGTAAGCTTAGAAACCGAGATATCGGTTTCGTCTTTCAGTTCCACCACCTCCTTCCGGAGTTCGATGCCCTTGAGAATACCCTCATGCCGGCCCTGATCGCCCGATCAAGCAAGAAGAGCGCAGCCGACATGGCAGAGGAGATATTGACCAAGGTCGGACTTGAAAAGCGGATGAGCCACCGTATTGGAGAATTATCCGGCGGTGAACAGCAAAGGGTCGCCATTGCACGGGCCCTCATTATGAGGCCGAAGCTCCTGTTGGCAGATGAACCCACGGGAAATCTCGACACAGCCACGGGAGAGGGGATCGTCGAACTGCTCCTTAAGCTCAACAGGGATGAAGGTTTGACCATGGTCATAGCCACACACAATCAGCGCTTTGCCGAGAGGATGTCCCATCAATTGGAACTCATGGATGGTCGGATTCAATTCGAGAGACGGAGATAGGGAGTATGCACCACAGCCACAAATCACCTGTATTAAGAAGGAATGGGATCATCAGGGCCGTATGTGTTTTCGTCATATGCCTGATGATTCCAGTTGCCGTTCAGGGAGAGAACAAGAGAACGATCGCCGTCTTACCGTTCAGCATCCATGCCCCCCAACCCCTTGATCATCTGAAGCAGGGCCTGCAGGAGATGTTCACGGTCCGCATGACCCACTATGGCTACGCCGTCATTCAACCGAATGAGGTCAACAGGCACCCCCTTGCCTTCAAACCTCTCCTTGAAAAAGAGGATATCCTGGCCATCGGCAAGGCATTAAAGGCAGATCTCGTCATGACAGGCAGCCTCACCCAGATCGGCAAGAGAATAAGCCTTGATCTTAAGGCTATGGATGTGGAGGGGATAAAGGCCCCTTTTTCTGTCTTCATGGTGGAAGACGATATCGATAAATTGGCTGACGCCGCCGATAAGGCCGCAAAAAGCCTTCACAATCTCATCGCGGGCGTTGAACAGATCGAATCCATCGGCTTTAAGGGGAACAGGCGTATCGAGAGCGAGGCCATTCTGGCCGTCGTTGAAAGCAAGAAGGGGGACAGTCTTGACAATGATCGGCTCGACCAGGACCTGCGGGCCGTTTACCGTATGGGGTTTTTCACGGATGTCAATGTAGAGACAGAGGACGGCCCCAAGGGTAAAATTGTCATCTTCAGCGTCACGGAAAAGCCCTCCATCCGCACCATCACCTTCAATGGCAACAAGAAGGTGAAAAGTGACGATTTAAAGAAGGAAGCGGGCATAAAGATCTACTCCATCCTGAACCATAGTGAGATCAAACAGAGCATCAACCGGATGAGAGAGTATTACAGGCAAAAGGGCTACTACAACGTGAAGATCAGCGAACTGATCGAGGAACTTCCCCAGAACGAGGTCGCCCTGACCTACGAGATAGAGGAAGGGAAAAAGATCTATATTACGAAGATAAAATTCGTGGGGAACACCAAATTCAAGGCCGGCAAGCTTGAAGATCAAATGGAAACGAGCAAGAAAGGCATTTTCTCTTTTATCTCAGGCTCAGGAATCCTGGACAAGAAACAACTGGAGTTGGACCTTCTCAAGATAACCTCTTTTTACCATAACCGTGGCTACATCAGGGCCAAGACCGGAGACCCCAAGATCACCTATGAAGAGGCCGGCGGTCTGACCATTACCGTAGAGATCATCGAAGGCGATCAGTACGCCGTCAACAACGTGAAAATCGAAGGCGACCTCATAAAGCCGGTCGACGAGCTTCTCAAGAAGATAGGCATCAACAAGGAAAAGTTTATCAATAGAGAGATGGTGCGCAGGGACACCATGGTCCTGAGAGAGGCTTACGCCGACGAGGGATACGCCTATGCGGAGGTTGCCCC
>JAZDGZ010000384.1:0-3176 GCA_043806375.1 Pseudomonadota bacterium
CGCGTACGTGTCCAGTCCCCACAGGTCCCTGCCATCCCGGATCTCCGCTTGCCCATCGTGGATGTAAATCCACACCGGCGCCGCTGCCTTTCCCTGGATGATCACACCGTCATAGCCGGCAAACTTCAACTCCGGGGGCCACTGCCCCCCGATGCCGGACCGGATGTAATCCTCCGTCGGTCCCTGAAAGGAATAGGTGGACGGCGATATAGTGCCCACTTCCGCCCTGCCCGTACCCGGCACGAGGGTCCCCGTGAGCGGACCGGTCATGATCATGATCCGGTTTTCGGGATCGAAGGCGCCGATTTCCGGCGGCAGCTCATCCCAGGCGATCTTGGCCATGACCCCCCAGCCCCCCACCATCCTCGGCACATAATCCGTAGTCGCCGCTTCACTTATCCTGCCCGCAGTCAGGTCGACGCGCAGTATCTTTCCCACCCATCCGTACATCCGGCTATTCCTCCTTGAACCAGGGACCCCGGTATTTCCACTTGGTCCCCTGAAACGGTTCATAAGTGGGCCCGAAATCCTTTACAAAGGCCTCCGTAAAGCTGCGCCCATAGCTCCCGCCCCGCTCTACTAATTCGGTGCGGTTGATAAACCTGATCGCGCCGTTCGGGCACCATTTCACACATTCCGGAGTCCCGGCACAAAGATCGCACTTCACCTGCACTTTTTTGTCGGGATGAAAGAGGATGCGCGGCGGGTCATAGTATGAACCGCAGGCCTCCCTGCATTGCGAGCAGTCTGTCGGGCATAGGGTTTCATTAATCACCCGGGCGCCCGTCTTCTCATCCACTGCCATGGCGCCCTCCACCGGGCAGGCCAACATGCATTGGGGATGTTCGCATTGCAGGCACGGCTTAGGTAGGAAATTTTCCACCGTCCCTAAAAAAGGATTCCGTTGCACTTGTATCCTCGATAAGGACGGCCTGATGCAGCCCTCCTTGGCAAAGGAACAGGCGGCTTCACAAACGCGACAGCCCGTGCAAAGCTCGGGATCGTAGACAATGTAACCCTTGGCGGGTGTGATCCTTCCTTTGACGGTCTGTTCTCCTTTTCCGGGCGCCTCCATGCTCATACCTCCTTTTGCTCTCCTAACCCGATGCACGGGATAAGTAAGTTAAAATACCCAGCCATGATAGCCTCGTGCCAAAGCTTGACAACCGCCGGCATGACCCCTTGGGGCAGCCCTTCATCAGAGTATGACCAACTGTGCACACCGGCTCCGAAAAGGACACAGCGCACCTTGGGGGCAGGGTCCATGGCTGCGTAAAGGGGCAGGGAATTCCGGGCCTGGGCAAAGGGCACCGTATCATCCTGGATGCCGTGAAGGGAAAGAAACGGCGGGACAGGTTTGACCCCCGGCCCCGACAGTTCACGGCAATATCCGACATATCTCCGGATCAGCGCCGACGTCTCTTGGGGTGGCATGCCCAAGCGTTCAGCCGCAACCTGCGCTGCTTCAGCTAAAGACTTGGTGCTGTTTTTATGAATGAAATCCTCTGCCTTGAAATTAGCCCTCTTCCTGCCCTGTTCCCACCGTTCGAAGACAATTTCCATCTGGAGCGGGAGGCTGTAACCCTTCGGCGCCAGATCCTCCTGCGTGTAGCGGGCGGTGTCGCGCCAGGTCCTGAGTCTCAGGTAATTGAACGGAAAGTCCCATCTTTTACCGGCAATTCGGTCGGAAATATAGCCGAACGGGGAAGTCCCATATCCCAGCAAACCCCTCATGTTCGGAATCCTCTGGGAGGCAATCATTACGAAAGGTCCGCCCGTGGAATGACCGTGAGCATAGATGGAATATTGATCCGCCGGCAAATGGCGCCGGCAGATCTCTTGCATCGCTTCATCGAAGGCAACGGGCCAGGCCGCCAGGCGCTGGTAGAATTCCGTCCCTTTTTTGGCCATCAGGGAGATGATCGTGCCATATTTTTCCCTCAGGGAGGTGTCCTTTATAACCTCGTACTGATCAGGCGTGATCAAGCTGTCTTTACACCAGATAGGGGTGCGGGCAGTGCCGTCGGGATTGAGCGTGTCGCCCGGCCAGTCCCGGCCCGGATCGGTGATGCACAACCGACCGGGGAAGCTCATGCTGGCCACCTTGTATCCGAACTTGCCGGCCAGCAGCCGCGCCAGGGGATCCATGGACTTGTGATCCCCCATGCCCCCATGCAAGAGAAAGATGGACGCCCTTTTGCCGTCCGGTCCCAGCGGAATCAGAGCCGCGTCCGCGGGCTCATAAATCATGGACCCGATATCCCAATCCATCTCCAGAACCCGGATACGGAATAGATCTTCTCGGGATTTTATTTTAATCTCCGGCAGGGACAAGACGACAGGGGAGGTCGCCAAGATTTCCTCCCGTGAAACCTCCGGTGGGGGTTCCCAGGCATTTTGTCCTTTGATATCCGTCATATATCCAACGCCTCCTGCAAAATGCCGTTGGCTGCATGGAGGGCATCGGATACCTTGTTGCGTTCCCTTAAGAGGGAGGTGCGCAGGGCCTTGTACTCCTCGCTCTCCGCGTCCAGGGAACCGAGCCTCTCAAGCGCCCGTAATGTGGGGAGGGGCTTGAATTCCGTTCCCATGGGGTCCTGACCGTAGCGGCCGGCTTTTGAGGAAAGCACCGGGATGAGAATCCGGCTGAGATCCATCAGGCAGCGGTTCGTCCGGGCGAATTTTCCGGCGAGTAATTTCCCCGTTCTCCCTTTCTCATAACGGAGCAGGTTGCTCTCAATAGCCTGGTTCAGTGCGCCCGCTTTCCTTGCCAATTCATCCACCTGCGCCAGCAGAGAAGTTAGCTCCAAGGTAGAGCTGTTCTTATGCTGCAGATCGTTTAGGGCCATCTTAAAGTGATTCGCCACCGTTACAAATTCAAACGGCAAAACAGGATTGTTGCAAAGCCTCAAAGCCTCCACGGCGAAAACCTTAAAAGAGGTTTCTGCCGCTGCGAGATCGACTTTATCCAGGGTATCTTCCCAGGTATGGCTATACCAGACAGCCTCCGTGGCCGCTGTTTTGCCCATGAGAGAGGGTATCCCCATTCCCCAGTAACTCTGGTCTCCGAACCGTGGGACCCGTTTACTTGCCACCGTCAAACCTAACACATCCTTGATCACCCTTTCCTGAAATTTCCGTATCTCTTCCGTATTGCGCGCCTCAAAACCTGCTGA
>JAZDGZ010000385.1:0-8080 GCA_043806375.1 Pseudomonadota bacterium
CTTATAAGGCGATGGAGTTCGCCAAGCTTGTCGAGGATATTCATGAACGAGTGCCGCTGGCAGCTATCGGGGTAGATGTGATGGCCGGATTTCCAGGTGAGGACGATCGCGCTTACAGAAACACCTTTTCGCTGGTGCGGGGCTTGCCGGTTTCGTATCTCCATGTCTTCCCCTTTTCACCCAGGGCAGGAACGCCCGCCTCCGGCTTTGACGGCCGGGTCAATGAGAAAGAGATCAAGCGAAGGACGGAGGAACTCAGGGAGCTTGGCCGGAAAAAAAGGGAGGCATTCTACCGCTCCTGCCTGGGAAAGTCGTTCATGGTTCTTGCCGAAGGGTGGGAATCGGAAGAGAAGAAGATGATCAAGGGGCTGAGCGACAACTACATCCGGGTCCTCTTTCTCTCGCCTCGACTGATCAAGAACGAGATGGTATCTGTGGTCATTGAAAGGTGGGATAATCAGGGGGTCTTTGGAAACATGGCGGAGAGCGATTAGTATTGGTGTTTTTATCAGTATTGACCCTGTTTCCACTAGCCGTCGGGATCAGAGATGGAGGGGTAGCAACCATCACCACTTCTCCTTCCGCAAGAAGGGTGATGTGCCAAAAAGCTTTATGTATATCGACGGCGATGTTGACCATTTTCCCCTTGAAATATATTTTGTTTTTTTTTACTTTAGTGGTCATCGGAAGGCCCTCCTTTGGTATTGGATTTCTTTCGTAGGCTCGGTGGTCAAAGAGGGGCTTTCTATCAACAAAAGTCTATCGCAGTCTCTATATTTTTCACTTGCAGCGCTGCTGATTTCAAAATAAGGGCATGGCGCATTGGCCACCACAAACATAAAATATGCCGTCACTGAAGAGAGTTTTGAAACCGTCGGGTCATTCTGGCTCAATACCCAGTCCCCTTTAAAGTGGAAGTGTCTTTTTGTTTTGCCAAACTGGCTGAAGATATGGTGGGATAAGTTCGGTGCCGGATCTGACCTCTTTCTTCGCGCTGTGAGAGAGGGAGAAGACGTGATCGGTATCGCCCCACTTTTAGTGAGAGGGGAAAAGGCCTTGTTTATCGGGGACACCGATGTTTGCGATTACCTGGATTTTGTTATCACTCCCGGTATGGAACAGGAGTTTTTTGGTGTCCTGCTCGACTATTTAAGCATGCAAGGGATCACACACCTGGATTTGAGGCCTTTGCGCCCTGACTCGACCGTTTTCACTGATCTTGCCGGGATAGCACGGGAGCGGGGATGCGAAGTTTCTCGCAACCTAGAGGATGTTTCGCTAGAATTGGATTTGCCCGCTAGCTGGGATGAATACTTGCGCATGTTAGATGGAAAACAACGGCATGAAATAAAGCGCAAGCTCAGGAGATTATATGAGGCGGCCAGCATAGACTACCGAGTTGTCGAGGATGTTAAAGAGGTGAGGGATGTAATGGGCACCTTCTTTACCTTGTTCGAACGAAGCAGAGAAGATAAGGCGGCCTTTATGACTCCAAGGATGGCTTCATTTTTTAATTCACTGGCGGAGGCCATGGCTGAAGCCAATATGTTGAGACTCTATTTTCTGGAGTTGGACAAAATACCGGCAGCCGTAGCTATGTGTTTTGATGACAATTCTACGATCTATCTTTACAACAGCGGCTATGACGACCGATTCAGTTCTCTGGGTGTGGGCGTGCTCTGCAAAGCGCTCAGCATCAAAGACAGCATCCAAAGAGGCAAAAAAAAGTATGACTTCTTGAAAGGCGCTGAAAATTATAAACGTCGTTTGGGGGGTAAAGAGGTCCCTTTGTACAGATGCCAAATACGACTTAAGTGAGGGTGAATGAGGACGTTGAACTTCAGACCAGCAATATTCAGAAATGTAGTTCCGGCGGAGGCAGGGCACTTAAGAATAGCGATGCTCAGTATCCATTCCTGCCCTGTAGGCGAGTTGGGGACTCAAGACACCGGGGGGATGAACGTCTATATCCGAGAACTTGCCGGAGAGTTGGGAAGGCGAGGACATCAGGTAGATATCTATACCCGTCGCCACGATCCAAAAGATAGTCAGATTATAGAACTAGATGAACGTGTGCGCCTCATCCATCTGAGAGCAGGAAACCATCGAGATATGAACAAATTAGCAATCTAGTCCCATCGTCCCGATTTCTCCAGTGCATTAGAAAACTTCAGAAAATGCGAGGGCCTTCAATACGACCTGGTACACAGCCATTATTGGCTATCTGGTCGGGTTGGTAGCTGGGCGAAACAATGCTGGGGTGTTCCCCATATTTTGATGTTCCACACTCTCGGAGCGGTAAAGAACGTCATCGGTGTAGGGGAGGAAGAGCCGGAGCTTCGCGTAGCCACTGAAAAGCAATTGGTTAAAACCTGCGACCGTGTCATCGCTTCTACGGAAAGAGAAAAGGGAGAATTAATGCGGCATTACGACGCCCCTCCAGAGACTATTGGGGTGGTACCTTGCGGCGTGAACCTGGATCTTTTCCGACCTGTGGAAAAGGCGAGTGCTCGGCAACAGCTGGGCTTTGATCAAAAAGAGGGAATCGTATTGTATGTAGGCAGGTTCTCGCCGTTAAAGGGAATAGACAGGTTGTTAGCGGCCATGACCTATCTGCCACACAATCAGGCGGTCAGGCTGGTAATCATCGGCGGCGATGGACATAACAAACCTGAGTCTCAAAAACTACAGAGGCTGTCCAAGGAGTTGGGCATTCTGAATGCTGTTACCTTTGCGGGAAGGATAGAACAGGAAAATCTGCCTCCTTATTACAGTGCAGCGGACGTCCTGGTTGTCCCCTCTCACCACGAAAGCTTTGGGCTAGTAGCGCTTGAATCTCTGGCTTGTGGAACACCAGTAGTGGCGACGAACGTTGGGGCCATGGAGGTTATCGTTCGTGAAGGTGAGACAGGGTGCGTATTGACAAGCGCTACTCCCCGTTTACTTGCGAACAAGATATGGAGATTTGTTTCAAAAGCACGCGAGGAGGCGCGAAGCGCTGACTCCATTCGCGCATCTGTTGTTAGATTTAGCTGGTCAAATGTCGCTGACGCGCTGATTGAGGAATACAGGGCCGTGATCAGACGCTGGAGAATTTCAGATATGTGAAACAGAGCCCCGAAAGTCTTACGTTTTCGAATGGCGAAGCGAATTTAATTTTGAAATTAAAAGGATTGTCATAAATCTTGGGCGGTTTATTTAGCTCACAGCCTTCTCGTACCACTCAGTTGTGGAGCAAACCTCAAATCCGACAGAACCATAGAGGGAGCGGGCCGCTTGGTTCTCGCTATCTACCGTCAATTTGACAACTTCGATACCCTTGCTCCTAAGGTGTGCCAATCCGGTCAGCAATATCTCCTTGCCTATCCCTTTTTCTTGATAATCAGGGTCTACGCCCATCATGTGGATTTGTCCTCCGGCCTCTCGTCCAGCTGCATTCTTTTCAGGCCCTACCTTGGTCCAGCAATATCCTATGGGCCTGTCTCCTTCATAAGCCATGATCACATCCTCAGGAGCACACCCGCTCAGTTTGATACGGTAGAGAATTTCCTCTGTGGTGTTGGGATTAAATCCCCATGTGCCAAGAAAGGACCGATTCTGGATCTCGGTCAGTTTATTCTCTTCACCGGACCGGAGTTGCCGGATGATACATGCGACATGCTTGACATCCGGTAAGCGGATGTTATAAAAGCCCATCTTCAATTCAAGGAAGCGGCGGATAAATTTGAAACCTAAATTTGACACCAAACTCTTGGCGGCCACATTGGTTTCAGGTATACTGATTTGTGTTAACTTCGCCCCTAGTGCTTTAGCACGCTGCATGGCACAGGGAAAAAGCTTTGTAGCCATCCCTTTTCTTCTGTAGCGTGGGTGGACCAAACAATCCAGCAAAACACGCCCGATTCCTAGTTCCGGGGTAAGACCTATATAGCCGGTGATTTTTCTGTCTGTCTCGACGATAAATAGATCTTTTTCTGGGGAATAATTTGGTCGACCCAGGCCTTCGGCAAGAGCCCGGGATGAAATATAGCGTCCTGATCGATCAAACCGATCAGCCTCAACATGCAACCGGGCATATGCCCTGAAATCGCCAGGACGATAATTTCTAATGGTGAAGAAGTCGGTCATTTTATCTGCAAATTTTTCCGGCCGGCAATTATAACAGCCTTATGGCTGTTAGGCAATCGCCGGCATATTGAAATGTGGAGGTCTGTTGTGACGGCACAAGCTCACATAATGGTTGTAACACCACATCCGGATGACGCAGAGTACGGGGTTGGGGGAACGGTGGCTCGGTGGACGAGAGAAGGAAATGAGGTCATATACGTGGTGTGCACTAACGGCGATAAGGGCACCAGCGACGCAAACATGAAGCCCAAGAAACTGGCTCAGATCCGGGAGAAAGAGCAGACGGTTGCAGCCAAACTCTTGGGGGTGAGAAAGGTGATATTCCTGCGACATCCGGACCAAGGTCTGGAAGATACACCCCAGTTCCGGGAGCAGATCGTCAGGCTGATAAGATTGTACCGGCCCGTGATCGTCGTGACCTCGGATCCCTACCGACGTTATATTTATCATCGCGATCATCGCATCACCGGCCAAGTTACTTTAGATGCCGTGTTCCCCTGCGCAAGGGACCACCTAGCTTACCCTGATCTGTTAAAGGAGGGTCTCCAGCCTCACAGGGTCCATGAGATGTTGTTCTGGGCTTCGGAGGAGCCCAACTACCGTTCCGATATCACCGACACCTTTGATCTTAAGATTGCCGCCCTTCACTGCCATAAAAGTCAGATAGCGCACCGTGATTCCCCGCAGTGGGAAGACAGGCTGAAACAGCGGTGTAGGGCAATGGCCAAAGGAGAGGATTTTGAGCTGGCAGAGGCCTTCCATCGGGAGGAGATATCAAGGTAATGGGCCCCCCATTGGCGTGATCGGCTATGACAAGAACCAAAGCACATCGCCGCAAAGGTTTGGATCATGTGATCTTGAGGAAAAAACCTCGAACGCCTTTTTCTCTTCTTTTAGAACCGTAGATTTCCCGTGACCGGGATACACAACCGTGTCGTCAGGCAATTCAAAAATCTTGGTGGTTATGGATTGAATGATTTTCTCGAAGTTGGCTGGTGACGAGGTTTTACCTGGACCTCCTGGGAATATGGTATCACCTGATATCAGGTACTTGCCCGTCAAGAAACACAGGCTGCCAAGGGTATGGCCAGGGGTGTGAAATACTTTGAGTTGAATATTTCCAAATATTAACACATCCCCGTCATCTAGCAGAACGTCTGGGGGGACGGGCAAATTCAAGGTATCGGCGGCATGAGCGGCAACCGGAATGTTCAGTGCAAATTTAAGCTCAGAAAGAACACCTACGTGATCCAAGTGGTCATGGGTCATCAGTATGTACCTGGGATTCGTTCCCTTAAGTCTTGCCAAGATTTTGCCCGATTCCCCTGGGGCATCTACCACCACGCTATCTCCTGTTTTTCGGCAGGTTAGGACATAGGCGTTGGTGCCGAAGGGGCCCAATTCAATTTTATCGATTTGGACACTTTCATCTTTGGCCACAATTACCATTAATTCTCCTCCCTGATTCATTTGCCTTTTGCGCCAAATTGTACGTCATGAAGCCGCTGGAGGTGATTTTTCTGCGGTGCCTATCGGGCTTCCGCTATCTTTGATTATCATCCACACGCCATAACTGTCAAAAGGATTGATGATGCGGGCGGCATAAAAGCGTCAGAGGATTTTGGAATATCCTGATTCTGATGGTTATCCTTGGCCTGTAGATCGAGACCGAAAAGGGTCCCCACCGCTGAAATCTGTTGACAAAATAAGACCTTAAAGTTAGTCTGAGTTGTATTTCCTTAAAAAAGTGGCCCCTTATAAGCTTCAGCAAAGCCCAAATCTTCGAAATCAACTGCAACCGATGTGGCTACTCCAAGAACAAATCAACTGCGTTAGTTGAAGGCGTTCTTGAAATCACAAAGAGAACTATTCCACCGGGCGACTGTTAACTGATTAAACCTATTAAGGAGGCTGGTATGGATTGGCAACAGTTGATCGTCGATAGCTTTGGGCGTATAGTTAAAGTACTAGAGAGGGCGCTTGAAGGGCTTACCGTGGATGACTTGAATACGCAACCTCATCCCGACTGCAACAGCATGGGGTGGATTACTTGGCATCTGACCCGTTGGCAAGATCGATCTATTGCAGAACTTATGGGTGAGGAGCAGCTATGGGTCAAAGACAGGTTGCACGCAAAGTTTAACCGTCCATCCGACCCCACAGACACTGGGTTGGGTCATAATTCGAAAGATTTGATGGCGTTCAAATCACCTGATGTACAGACCCTGCTGGCATACCACCATGCTGTGCTGGAGCGGTCACTGCGCTATATCAGCAACCTGTCAGCAAACGACCTCCGGCGAGAGCTTAGTAATCCGAGGTCCCCAACCGTTGGGGCCCGTCTAGTAGGCATTATAAGCGACAATCTTCAGCATGCAGGGCAGGTAGCATACCTGGGTGGTCTGCTGAAAGCCAAGGGCTGGCGGGATGCATAGACCAAAGATGCGGCGAAAACAGCCAAGCAACCGCATAGCATGTTCTGACATGGAGTGGGAGGGAGGGATGGGGTCGCATCTTGATTTTTGATTTTGTTCTCTGCCCTCGCTGGATCATTGATCAAAAGATATGACGGGTCCGCCTGGGCGGATAAATTTCGCGTGCGCCCTTCGATGTAGTCAGGGCCATGAGCAGAAGTCGAATGGCTCAACCCGTCTTACGCTGCCTCCTTTTTCTCTGCGGCTCTGAGAGAGATATTCTTGTGGCGGTGCACGGTCAGTCGACTTCGATCAGGGCGTTGCAGGTCTCGCAGCGGTACAGATGTGGGCCGCCGTCCTCTTCCTGTTCGACCTCATCGAAATCCCTATGTCGGATGCCTTTGACCTCCAGGCACTCGGGGCAAAAGCCTTTCCCCAGTTCTTTTTCATCGATGGTCAGCTGACAGCGGCAGCAACGGAATTTCTTTCCCTGCTTTCTTACAAGGACAAGTTGCTGATGTCTGCACGGTGTCATGGGCCGGAGGATACAGGATCAGGGTCGGAAACGCAAACCGTATCCCTGTAGCCGGGGCATTGGTTGAAGAACAACTCGCGGCATTTGAAATGGGCGGCGCTTCGGAACGTGCCATGTTCAGGGGCGTGTCCCGTGGGGAGTGTGGATTGAAACTGATGGGTGTCTCGTAACCTCGACCCATCCTACGCTGTCTCCTCTTCCTCTGCGGCTCTGCGAGAGATATTCTTAGGGGGCGGCGTGGGTCTGCGGTTGAAGAAGAGGATTAACCTCGGACGAACGCAGACATTTCGTTCAGCCGACGTGGCTGAACGAAGTGACCTCTTTTTCGTGTTTTCGGGATTAATCTTAATCCGTGGTTATCCGTGTGAATCCGTGCCATATTAATAAATTTCGCCGTTCATGAGTGGAACGGTCCTTCGATTCGACTCAGGGCCATGAGCAGAAGTCGAATGGCTCGACCCATCCTACGGGAAGAACGGGATCAGGGCTTGACACACGACAAGAAACAGGTCACTTTCCGTAAAAGAGCAAGGCCGAGGACAGGGGATATCCGTTGAGGACGCGTTGATGGACCTTTTTGAAATCACTGATCACCTCGCAAGAAGGCTCAAGCGGCTCAGTTTCGGCCCGCCGGTCACCCATGTTTACAACCCCCTTGAATATGCCCGCCGGGGATACGATGCATATCTGCGAATGTATGCCGGAAGACCCAAGGAGGTTATCCTGGTCGGAATGAACCCGGGGCCATGGGGAATGACGCAAACCGGTGTTCCTTTTGGCGAAGTCACCGCTGTTAGAGAGTGGATGGGCATTGAGACCTCCACGGGGCGGCCGAAGAAGACCCACCCCAAGCGGCCCGTTGATGGTTTTCAATGCAAGCGGCGCGAGGTGAGCGGAAAACGCCTCTGGGGGTGGGCGAAAAAGAGTTTCGGCACGGCCGAAAACTTTTTTTCCCGCTTTTTTGTGGCCAACTATTGCCCATTGATGTTCATCGATAAGGACG
>JAZDGZ010000386.1:0-3593 GCA_043806375.1 Pseudomonadota bacterium
AGCTGGGAAGGCTGGGTCTGGGGCGCGGTACATAGCTACGGGTACCAATGGAAACTGGGAAGACCTGAGCATAATGACCTGCTCGAGGACGCTTTAAGAAATACAGAGCTGATAGTGCACTGGTCCAATGACCCTGATACGACCCGTTCACAATACGGCGCCGGCGCCCTATGGCGCCTCTGGCTAAGGGAGCGGGGCATAAAGCAGATCTTCATCGACCCATTCTGCAATTACACCGCCGTCATTCATGGAGAAAAATGGATCCCCATCCGACCAAACACGGGGGCGGCCCTGGCTATGGCCATCATGCACACCTGGATTGATGAGGATACCTACGACCATGACTATGTGGCCAACCGAACCTCCGGTTTTGAACAGTTCAAGAGTTATCTCATGGGCAAAGATGACGGTGTGCCCAAGACCCCGAAATGGGCCGAGGAGATTACCGGCGTCCAAGCACGGGTTACCAGGGCCCTGGCCAGGGAATGGGCATCAAAGAGGACCATGCTGGGCGCAGGCTCTATGGGCAGTATGGGCGGCGCCTGCAGAGAAGCCTACGGCCACGAATGGGCGAGGATGATGGTCCTGCTGGCGGCCATGCAGGGCATGGGAAAGCCGGGCGTCAATATGTGGGGGACTACCATTGGGGGACCTCTCGATATGTCCTTTGACTTCCCGGGATACAGCCGCCTGGGAATCAACTCTTTGTCCAAGAGCGGTCTCCCCAAAAACCCTGTCACCCAGGTGCTCTGGAAACCCCTTATCCACGAGGCGATCCTGGAACCGCCGCAGCATTTCCGGAGCGAGGGCTTCTGCGGAAATTCCATAGATCAACAGTTCACGCATCACACCTACCCGGAGCCCGGAAAGTCCGAAATTAAGATGCTTTACAAATATGGCGGATCCAATATTGGTACCGGCCTGAATACCAACAAGTATGTAAGGGCCTACCAGAGCCCCAAGCTTGAATTTGTGGTCAACCAGAGCATCTTCTGGGACCCGGAAACATACCATGCCGATATTGTGCTCCCGGCCTGCACCCCTTTTGAGCGCAACGACATTTCTGAATGGTCCAATTGCGATGGGTACCACCGTTTCGCCAACCAGAGTGGAACGAGCCACCGGGTTGTTGTTTACCACCAGAAGGCCATTGAACCCCTTTATGAATCGAAGCCGGATTACCAGATCTTTACCGAACTGGCTGAAAAATTGGGTTTTAAGGAGGCATATACCGAAGGGAACACTGAGGAAGACTGGATCGAGAAAATGTTTCACGCGTCTTCCCTGCCGAAGTACATATCCTTTGAAGAGTTCAAGAAGAAGGGCTACTTCGTGGTTCCCTTTCCGAAAGACTACAAACCGGCCTTTGGAATGCGATGGTTCTACGAAGGCCGGCCTTGTGATACTGATGACCTGAATCCCAAGAGGAATAGTGAAAAGGCTTCTGAGTTGGCAACGTACAGCGGTAAGATAGAATTCGTCTCTCAAAGCCTCACGGCCCACGAACCCGATGACGAGGAAAGGCCGCCGATGCCCCGTTACATCCCCAGCTGGGAAGGGCACACTTCAGAGCTGGCCAAGAAATACCCCCTTCAGCTGATTACGCCCCATGTCAGATACGGTTACCACACGCAGTACGACACTCACACCCCATGGATTACGGATATTCCGGGCAACCGCATATTGAAGGACGGTTACTACTGGCATACGACCCGCATTCACCCCGTGGACGCGGAAGCGCGGGGCATAAGAAACGGAGACATCATCAAATTACACAATGACCGGGGAGCGGTGCTCGGGATCGCCCAGGTGACCGAAAGGGTGATGCCCGGGGTCATCCATTCCTATCACGGCTCATCCAAATATGACCCTCTGGAGCCTGGCAAGCCCGGCAGTGTCGATAGAGGAGGTTGTGTCAACCTGCTGACGTCGTCTCGCCCCATGTCAAAGAACGCCCCCGGAGCGGCCTGGAATTCATGTCTTATAGAAGTCACAAAGTGGGAGGTGTAATACCATGGCTAGATACGGTATGGTCATAGATATAACCAGGTGTAATGGCTGCTATAACTGCTTTCTAACGTGCCGGGATGAATACTGGAATAATGACTACCCTCCTTATTCGCTCGCCCAGCCCTTCAGCGGGCATTTCTGGCTGCGGATCATTGAAAGGGAGCGGGGGAAATATCCCAAGGTAAAGGTGGCCTATACGCCGGTGCTCTGTATGCACTGTGAGAACCCGCGCTGCGTTAGCGCGGCTGAAAACAACGCCGTCTATAAAAGGCCCGACGGCATCGTCATGATAGACCCGCAAAAGGCAGCGGGACAAAAGCAGATTGTGGCGGCCTGTCCCTACCGCGTCATATACTGGAATGAAGAGAAAAATATCCCCCAGAAATGCACCTTCTGTGCTCACCTCTTAGACCAGGGCTGGAAAGAACCCAGATGCGCAGAGGCCTGTCCCACCCAGGCCATGGTCTTTGGAGATATGGATGATCCCAAGAGTGAAATCTCGAAGCTGATCGCTTCCGGGAAGGTGGAATTCATCCACCCCGAATATAAGCTGAAAGAAAAGGTAGGGTACATTGGTCTGCCAAAGAGATTTATCGCCGGCACAGTGGTATTCGGGGACAAAGATGAATGTGCCGGGAATGTCAGCGTAACGTTGGCAGGTCAGGGAGATAAACAGACTTTTGCGACCAATACTTTTGGTGATTTTGAGTTTGAAGGGCTTGAGCCGGACCGGGAATTCTCAGTCAAGATCGAACATCCGGGTTATGCGCCCCAGGTATTTAACGTGAAGACCAAGCGAGACATATACTTGGGAGAGATCATCCTCGTGTGAGGAGACTGCTCGCCATCCGGCCGGGGCCTTTATGCGAGATCAAAGGATGATGACTTCGCAAAAAGTCATCAAAACGGACGGCACAGTAAAAAGCTCCAGATGCAAGGCGCGCGAATCTTGAGGAATGAGGCGTACATACAAGTACGCCGCAAGCCTGCCCCCGCAAAAGCGGGGGAAAGATGTTTACCCGCCTCCGGCGGGAAGCGCAACACCGCAGATGGACTTTTTACGAAGCCGTCAAAGGATGACCTTTTCATCTTTCAGTGTGCTAATGTCCTCCCAGGTGTAGCCGAACCCCAGCAAGACCTCTTCCGTATGTTGGCCCAGTTCAGGGGCAGCACAATGATCGACCCTCTAGTTCACCAGGCTTTCCACGAGGTCCCGAAACATGGCCCCGATCATCCTCCTCCTGAGAAAAGCCGAGGCCCCCACCAGGGAGAGGGGGGTCGATTCCTCCAGGATGAGTCGAAGGGACTCCTCTATCGTTTCAGCGTTGAGGGGTTTCCCGATCAAATGCCTTTCCGCCTTTTCGGCCCTTACCGGTTTGGTGGATACCCCGTTTAAGGCGATCCTGGCATCCTCAATCTCATGACCATTTTGTCTCAACCGTAAAGAAAGGGTGGCGATAGCAAAGTCCACGGCGCCTCTCGCACTCTTCTTCTGAAAGCCTTCCCTCCATCCAGGGGTGGGAGGAGGCACGCGGACGGCAACAACCACCTCTTCGTCCTTGAGGCGATGGGGCCTGCGGCCG
>JAZDGZ010000387.1:0-4967 GCA_043806375.1 Pseudomonadota bacterium
CAATGTACCTTTGGTCTTTGATTATTTGCCTTGATGGTGGATCAGGGAGGAACGCGACGCCTTGACACCCTGATATGACTTCCATATACTCCAAGAGCAATGGGATGTGTCTCAATTTTCTTCTTCCGGTTTCACGACAGGATCGAGTGTGCCCAACGCCGTGAACCCTCTCCTCTTAACGTCACACAAAGGTCTGCAATCATGTCGAGAATTTCAAGGAAATCCCTGTTGGGATTTTGCCTCTTCTTTTTCTTCATGAACTTCCTTACGGCATGCCGTCAACCGCAAGGAGAAGAGGCCGAAAACCCTACGGAGAAGCCGGTACCCGTTAAAGTGGTGGAAATTCGTTCCCAGGACTTGCTCTTGACCGTGGAATCTGTCGGCAGGGTGGCCGCTAATCGAGAAGTCACACTCTCTACCGAAGTCGGCGGTGTGGTGAAGGATTATTTTGCCGATGTGGGCGACAGGGTCAAGACGGAGCAGCCCCTCGTAAGCATTGACCCCCTGGACTACCGGCTGGCCCTGAGAGAGGCCCAGGCGAGTCTTGCAGCGGCCCAGGCAAGGCTGGAAGCCGCCACCAAGGCCTACGCACGTTCCAAGGCCCTTCTGCCCCAGAAGGCCATTTCACCGGATACCTTTGACAAATATGAGGCGGAATACAAATCCCACGAGGCCGCCCTCTCTCAGATCAAGGCCATGGTAGACATCGCCGAGGCGCGTGAAAAAAAGACGAGAATCAGCGCCCCTTTCCCGGGGATAGTGGCCAGGCGGCTGGTGGAAAAGGGGCAGACCGTCGGGGTGGGGACCCCTGTGATGGCCCTGGTGGACCTGGACGCCATCCGTGTGAGAATCCACACGGCAGAGTGCGACTATGTCAACGTTAGTCGGGATGATCTTGTTCGGGTAACGGTTGAGGCCTTCCCTCAAAAAACCTTCGAGGGCCGCATCGACCGCATCGGGGTCAAGGCCGATGAAAGGACCAATACCTTTGACGTGGAAATTCTCATTGACAATCCCGATCTTCTCCTCAAGCCCGGCCTGACGGCACGTGTTCGAATCACAACCGGTGTGCTTCCGGATACCATATTGATCCCTCAGAGCACGGTGCTTTACCGGGAGGACAGAAGAGAAGTCTTTGTGGTCGGTGAGGGCAACACCGCAGAACTCCGCCCGATCCAACTGGGCCGGACCGAGGGTCCTTTCATTCAGGTCCTTAAAGGCCTCAAACCCGGAGAAAGGCTGGTCGTAGCCGGTGGGCAATACCTCAAACCAGGGGACAAGATCACGATATCCCATCAGGAGTAGACCGTAGCCCCATGAACTTCTTCCGCTTCATCCTCAGCCGCCGTCGTATCTTTACGATCCTCGTGGTGGTCCTTCCCATCGTGGCCGGGACTTTTTCCTACCAAGTGATGCCAAAAGAGGGCAATCCGGAGATTTCCGCTCCCCATGCCATTGTCATCACCCACTATCCCGGCGCCTCGCCCGGGGAGATCGAAAACCTTGTCACCTACCCCATCGAAGAAGCCCTCAGCGATCTCAAAAACGTGGAGGAGATGCGTTCTTCCTCGGCCGAGGGGGTGTCCATCGTGGTGGTGGATTTTGATGTGGAGGCGGATCTCGAAAGGTCTCTCCAGAAGGTGAGAGAAAAGGTGATGGACGCCCGTCGTGAGTTGCCTGATGATGCAGAAGATCCCACGGTTGAAGAGATCAGTTTTTCGGATATCCCCATTATGCTCATCTCCGTTGTAGGTGATCTGGATCCTGTCCGGCTGAAAAAACTCGCAGAGCAGGTTGCGGACGAGATCGAACTCCTCCCCGAAGTACTATCTACCGAGGTCACCGGCGGGCTGACCCGGGAGATACAGATCTATCTGGACCCGGAAAGACTCGATCAATACGGGTTGACCCTCCTTGATGTCTTTAATGCGGTCAAACAATCGGATATCAATATCCCGGGAGGGATGGTGAACGTGGAAGGCCGCCGTTTCATCCTCAGGACGCTGAGCGAGATAAAACGGGTGGAGGAATATGCCAGGGTCCCCCTGGTGATGCAAGGCGACCGCGTCGTATTCCTGGGTGATGTGGCGACCGTAAAAGACGGTCACTCAGAGGATGTCACCTATTCCCGGGTGGACGGCAGCTCATCCGCGACCATCTCGGTCAAAAAACGGACCGGCGCCAATATCCTGGAGACCTCGGCAAAGGTGCTGCATAAAACGAAAGAACTGGAGAAGGATTTCCCTTATGGCGTGCACATGGCCGTGACCGCAAACCAGGCCAAGTATATCAAACAGGGCTTTGACATCATGTACAACTCGGCCGTGACGGGTCTCATGATTGTGATTTTGGTCCTCTGGTTTGCCATGGGGCTGAGGAACTCCGTCATTACTTCCCTGTCCGTCCCCCTGTCCCTCTTGATTACCTTCATCCTGCTCAAGACCTTCGGGATTCCAAACAACGACATGGTCAGGTTCTCTCTGGTCCTCTGCATCGGCATGCTGGTAGACAACGCCATTATCGTCGTTGAAAACGTCTACCATCATTACCAGCTGGGCAAGGACAGGCTGGCGGCGGTCATTGAAGGCGCCTCGGAGATTGCCCTGCCCGTCATATCGGCCACGCTCACCACCATGGCCGCGTTCCTGCCCATGCTCCTCATGACCGGCACCACCGGGGAGTACATGGGTTTCATGCCCAAAACCGTGTCTATCGCGCTACTCTCCTCCCTGATCGTCGCACTGGTGGCAAGTCCCTTGATCCTGTCCCTCTTCATGAAACAGACCCTCAGGAAGGGGCGAATCGTGAGTCCGGAAGAAGACCTGCGCCTTTTGAAAATAATCTATGTGCGGGGGGTCACCTGGGCGCTGAATCACCGGATGCTCCTGGTATTCACAACCTTTGCCTGCCTCCTGATCGCCGGCAACCTGGTCCGCCTGAAGGTCATCAAGGTCGAGATGTTCCCGGATATCGATTTTGACTATATTTACATTACCGTGGAAACGCCCCGCGGAACGGACGTGTCCAACACCGACGGCGTTGCCCGTCGCATCGAGGGAGTCGTGAAGGATCATGTCCCTGAAGCCGTCAAGGTGGTTTCAACCGTGGGTTACAAGGGCCAGAGCGCCTATGAGTTCTCCTTCGGCAGCGGTGTCCAGAGTCATTTCGCCGAGATCACCGTGGAACTCCTGGACGGCAAGGAATATGCCCGGGCCTCCCACAAGGACATTCAGAAACGCATCCGGCCCATGCTGGATGCCATCCCCGGCGCCATGATCCACTTCAGACCCATTTCCTGGGGCCCGCCCATTCTGGCCCCTATCGTGGTCAAGGTCAAAGGGCCCGATCTCGAAATATTGCGGCGGATTACCCTTGAAATCAAGGACATCATGGTCCGGATACCGGGTATGGCGGACGTCAAGGACGACGTATCCGATGCCCCCCCTGAAATTCGCGTCAAGATTGATCGGGAGGCGGCCGCTTCCCTGGGGGTTCCACTCGATATGGTCGCGACAAGCCTACGCGGGGCCACGGCCGGACTCGATGTGAAGGATTTTCGTGACGAGCTGGACGTCTCCAAAAAATACGACCTCAAGGTTCGGTACGCACCGGAGCACAGAACCACACCCAGGATGCTGGAAAAGGTCAGAGTCCGGTCCACCACTGGGGCCATGGTGCCTCTTACCAATATTGCCGACTTCAGTCAGGGCCCCGGGATCAACGAAATCCGCCATGTGGACCGCCGTCGGGTCGTGCGGCTCACGGCCCGCAATTCGGGACGTTCCGCCATAGAGATCTCCAAGGAACTTCGGGGAAAACTGGCGGGCTTCGACCTGCCGAAGGGGTATACTTTTGATTTTGAGGGAGAATACAAGGAGACCGAAGAATCCTTTGCAAGCCTGAAGCTGGCCTATGTCGTGGCCTTCATACTGATCTTCACCCTCCTGGTCACCCAGTTCAACTCCTACCTTCAACCCTTTGCCATTATGGCCGCCCTTCCCCTCTCCGTTGTCGGGGCCATGGTCGGCCTGCTGATCACACACAACCATTTTACCATCATGAGCTTTATCGGGCTGGTAGGGCTTACGGGAATCGTCGTGAATGATTCCATTGTGCTCGTGGATTGCATCAACCGGACGCGAAAACAGGGCATGGATATTTTTCACGCCATAGTGGCGGCAGGCCAACAGCGGCTTCGGCCTATTATTTCGACCACCCTCTCTACCATTGGCGGCATCTTTACGTTGACCATCACGGATAAGCTCTGGGAGGGACTCGGGGTCGTCATTATCTTCGGCATTGGGTTCGCGACGATCCTGACTCTGGTTGTTGTGCCGGTCATGTATTCCCTCTTTGAGAGCTTTGGGGCCCATGTGAACGCCGCTCTCCGGGGGCCCCGTCTCAGAGCGGTTCCCGAGGGGAAGGGCTTTCTCTTTACACGCCGGAGGTTCGCCCGTCTCAAGTTTTTTGCCATCATCCTCATCCAGGTCGCGCTCTTACTGGCCGGTGTCCAATTCTTGGCCCCCCATTTCCTAAAGGCCGTGCAGTCCACGATCTTCCAGGCCCCCACGCCGCTGAAGCTCGTCATCGAGATCCTGGTATTTTGGCTGGGGCTGGGGTTCAGGGCCCTGGGAGTTCTTTTTTTGCTCCTCATTCCCACCTGGCTGGGGCTGGTCTACCTGATGGGTTTGCGTTCGGCAGAAAGCCGCTTTGTTGATGTGACACCCGAAGGGGCGACTGTGATGCTCCCCGGAGAAAAACTTTTCCTGTCGGCCGGAGAATTGAGCGGGGTGAAGTACTCCCGTCTTCTGGGCCGAATTACGGTCAAGCTCGGAAGGCGCAAGGTGAGGATTCGAAAGGTCCTTCAGGGGATCAAACCCCCGGCCAAGATTCCTCTCCGGGCATGGCTGGCCGGTCCTTCCCCGTCCCGTGCCGATGTCCGTGAGGGCATGCTCGCCCTGCAGGAG
>JAZDGZ010000388.1:0-7134 GCA_043806375.1 Pseudomonadota bacterium
GGCGTATCAGGTAAAGCAGGTACTGCTGGCTATTGAGAAGTTGGAGGTTGAACATGCCGCTGAAAAATGATCGTTATACATACCGCGTAACCTGGTCTGAAGATGATCAGGAATATGTGGGCTTATGTTCCGAGTTTCCCAGCTTGAGCTGGCTGGATGAAGAACCCGAATCGGCTCTAAAAGGTATCCGAGAGATTGTAGCGAACGTCATCAAAGATATGACGCACACCGGCGAAGAGGTGCCTCAACCGATTGCCTGTAAAAGATACAGCGGTAAATTTATGGTTCGCGTCCCTCCTGAAGTTCATAGAAACCTTGCCATTCAAGCATCGGAATCAGGTGTCAGCCTAAACCGGATTGTTGGAGCGAAACTAAGCCGATAGCAGTGTTAAAAGGCAGTTTTGTATTGTAATGCTCCTGAAACTACAAATACAAGTCCACACCGTCACCGCATGGGCAAACTTACCGAATACTGTTTGGAAGGTCCAAAGTCTAAAGTCATTGCCAAAAGTCGCTAATTGTGCGATACATGCGTCACTCTTACAAAGAATCTGTTCCTTTAGGAGGTCGAAACCCTTATTCTACGACATAAATAGAAATGGATCTTGATCGGGGAATCAGTCACGCTCATTATCCCCTTGTAAAACTAAGGAGGCTGGATATTGGCCACTGAAAAAATAACCCTCTCCCAGCTCGAATCCTTTCTTTTCAAAGCCGCCGACATCCTCCGCGGCAAGATGGATGCCTCGGAGTTCAAGGAATTCATCTTCGGCCTGCTCTTCCTCAAGCGCCTCTCCGACGAGTTCGACCGCAAGCGCGAGCAGCTCCGCCAGAAAGACTTCGCCCACCTGAAAGACCAGCCCGACCTTGTCAAGGAGCTACTGGAGGACAAGACCTCCTACGGCGAGACCTTCTTCGTGCCCGTCCGCGCCCGCTGGCACGAGTCCTGGATCAAAGAAAATGAGGATCAGACGGATGGCTACCAGAAAGGCTCTTTTGTCCCGGCCCTCAAGGACCTCAAGCACGACATCGGCAACATGCTCAACAAGGCGATCGCCGCCGTCGAGGAGGAGAACGACGCCCTCGCCGGGGTCCTCAAGAACAACATCGATTTCAACGCCGTTAAGGGCAAGACCAAGATCCCCGACCAGAAGTGGAAGGATCTCCTGGACCACTTCAGCCAGCCCCGGTTCGTCCTGGTCAACGACAACTTCGAATTCCCGGACCTTCTAGGCGCGGCCTATGAATACCTGATCAAGTTCTTCGCCGACAGCGCCGGCAAGAAGGGCGGCGAGTTCTACACCCCCGCCGAGGTGGTCCGGCTGCTCGTCCAGATCACCAAGCCCGAGGCCCTGAAGGACAAGGTCCTCTTCATCAACGCCGACCGCGAATACGCCGAGGGCAAGGCCCAGAACAGGCTCCGCCCCGAAGACATCGAGAAGATCGACTTCGTCTTCACCCACAAACGGGAGATCCCCAAATACAGCCGGCTGGTGGATAAAACCGAGATCGTGGAAACCCACGACTACAACCTCAACATCCGCCGCTACGTGGACAACACCCCCGACCCGGAGCCGGAGGACGTGCAGGCCCACCTGATCGGCGGCATTCCCGAGGCGGAGGTCAGCGCCCGCGCTGCCGATTTCGCCCGCTTCGGCATGGCGACCGCCGCCATCTTTCGGCCCGAGCGGCCCGGCTACCTGGCCTTTTGCGACACCATCGCCGCCAAACCGGCCATCAAGGCGGCCATCGAAGCCGATCCCGCTCTCCGGGAAACCCTCGTCCGCCATCACGACGCCCTCGAAGCCTGGTGGGCCGTGGCCCGGGAGGACTTTTCCGGGCTCCACAACGGAAGGAAGATGCCCGAGGTCCGCCACGAGCTTTTGACCACCCTCAAAGACAGGCTCATCCCCCTTGGCGTCCTTGATGAATTCAAGAGCGCCGGGGTCTTCGTGAACTGGTGGCAGCAGATCCGCTATGATCTGAAAACCATCGTCGCCACCGGCTGGCACCATGCGCTGATTCCCGACGAATACCTCGTTGCCGAATACTTCCAGGCCGAAGCCGACGAGATCGAAGCGCTGGAGGCCGGAATCGGCGAGGCCCAGGGCGAACTGGCCGAGGCGGTGGAAGCGGCACAGGAGGAGGCCGCCTACGAGCCGGAAGAGGACGAGACCGTCACCGCCGCCGTCATCAAGAAGGTCCTCAAGGACCTGATCGACGACCTCAAGGCTAGCGCGGGCGCCTCGGCCCGCAAGGAGCTTGCCACCCTCCAGGCCTGGGAAGAGGCCATCGCCGTCATCGATAAGCGCATCAAGGACTCCAAAGCCGCCCTGAAGGCTAAATCCGACGAGTTGACCCTGAAACTCCAGCTCAAGCGCCTCGGCGGCGACGAGTTCAAGACCGAAAGCCGGGACCTGATCCGTCAGGCGGAGGCCGCGCTCGCAAACCTCGATGCCGCAAGCAAGGACGACAAAAAGAAGATCGCCGCCCTGAACAAGGACAAGGCCGCCCTCGAAGCCCGAATCGCCAAAACCGACGCCCTCCTTGCCGTCATCGGCGGCCGACTCTCAGAAGAGGAGGCCCGCCGTCTCATCCTGAAGAAACTCTATGACATGGCGAGCGGCGAACTGAACCGCTACCTCAACGCCGAAAAGCGCGGCCTCATCGCCGCGGTTGAAAAACTCTGGGACAAATACGCCGTCTCCAGCCGCGAGCTGGAGCAGGAGCGTACCGAAACCCTGAAGACCCTGGACGGGTTTCTGAGGGCTCTGGGGTATCTGGGAGTTACATCATGAGCGTGGTCCGTATCTTCATCAGCAGTGTTCAAAAGGAGTTTGCCGAGGAGCGCAAGGCTCTGAGGGACTTTCTCCGGGGAGATCCCCTTTTACGCCGGTTCTTCGACGTATTTCTCTTTGAAGACGTGCCGGCCACTGACAGACGGGCTGACGAGGTTTATCTCCACGAAGTTGAACGGTGTGACATTTATGTGGGGCTTTTCGGAAAGGAATACGGAAAAGAAGGCGAGAAAGGGTACTCGCCTACACACCGGGAATTCGATCTTGCAACGCGACTGGGGAAACACCGTCTTATCTATGTAAGAGGCGCTGACGATGTCGGCAAAACCCCCAAAATGCAGGCCCTTATCAAAGAAGCGGGAGACCAGGTCGTGAGGCGCCGTTTTGTCAGTGCTTCAGAGTTGGTTGCTGCGCTGTATGGAAGCCTTGTTCAATACCTTGATGAACACGAATTGATCCGTTCAGCGCCCTTTGACGCCTCTTACTGCCGGAACGCCACAATGAAGGATCTGGACGAAAAGAAGATACGCACATTTCTAAGTCAAGCCCGAGGAGCCAGGGGCTTCCCATTGCCCGAAGAATCCACGCCCATGGAGGTACTTACCCATCTGAATCTCCTTGATAAAGAACGGCCGAGCCATGCGGCGGTCTTGCTCTTTGGAAAAGAGCCGCAGCGCTTCCTGATTTCCTCCGAGATCAAGTGCGCCCATTTTCATGGCGTTGAGGTAACCAAACCCATTCCATTTTACCGTGTTTACAAGGGAACCGTCTTTGATCTGGTGGATCAGGCTGTTGATTTTGTGCTCTCCAAGATTGACCTTGCTGTCGGAACCCGTGCCCACAGTATTCAAGCACCTGTGGCCTACGAGATGCCCCCGGAAGTGATCCGAGAGGCCATTGTCAATGCCGTGGCCCATCGGGACTATACGAGCAATGGTAGTGTGCAGGTGATGCTTTTTGCGGACCGATTGGAGGTCTGGAACCCCGGTACCCTTCCGCCGCCCTTGACTCTTGCAAGACTGCGAAAGCCCCACGGCTCAGTGCCCCGTAATCCCTTATTGGCCGAGCCTCTCTATCTTACCAAGTACATCGAGCGCATGGGCACTGGAACAGGTGACATGATCAGGCGCTGCCGCAGTGTCGGCCTTGATGAGCCGGAGTTTGCCCTTACGGACGGCTTTGTCGTTACGATCCGAAGAAAACCTGAATTGGCCTTCGCAGCCGTCGGCGGGATTACCGGGGAAGTCACCGGGGAAGTCACCGGGGAAGTCGCCGGGGAAGTCCAGAGACTCCTGACAGTAATGGCCGGAGAGATGAAACGTACGGACATCCAAGAGGCTCTGGCCCTCCGGCATGAAGACTACTTCAGGGAGGCTTATCTCATTCCGGCTTTAACTGTCGGTGTGATCGAAATGACCATTCCCGGCAAGCCCACAAGCAGCAAGCAGAAATACCGGCTCACTCCAAAGGGGCGTAACCTCATCGCGAAACTGGCGAAGGAGACGGATACCGATGAGAGGTAAAATAAAACCAGAATTTTGGGGAATTTGGCATGAGTAACACGTGGCCAATTAGAAAATTACGGGAACTCGCGGATATCCGTGTAAGTAACGTGGACAAGAAAACCGCTCCCGGGGAGAAGCCAGTGAAGCTGTGTAACTATATGGACGTATACTCGAACGAGTATGTCACCGGTAGTCTCTCATTTATGGAGGCATCAGCCACTGCTGCAGAAATTGAGCGATTCGGCTTGAACAAAGGCGATGTGATCATTACTAAAGACTCGGAAACACCGGATGATATTGGGATATCAACAGTTGTTGTTGAAAAGATAGATGATTTGGTTTGCGGTTACCATTTGGCTCTTATCCGACCGAACGCGGAGCAGCTTGATTCCATATATTTGGCAAAGCAGCTTTCCACATCACGAGTGGCGCGATACTTTTCCCTACACGCAAGCGGTTCAACGCGTTATGGGCTTCCCATCTCTGCGATTGAAGCAGTTGATCTTCCTACGCCCTCCAAACCCGAACAAGCCAAAATCGCAGAGATCCTAACGACGGTTGACCGGGCAATTGAACAGACTGAGGCGCTGATTGCCAAGCAGCAGCGTATCAAGACCGGCCTGATGCAGGACCTCCTAACCCGCGGCATCGACGAACACGGCAACCTCCGCTCCGAACAAACCCATCAATTCAAAGACTCACCGCTCGGCAAGATTCCGGTGGAGTGGGAAACAAAAGAGCTCAGGAGTTATCTCTCCTACTTGTCATACGGCTTCACAAATCCAATGCCAGAGGCACAAGACGGCCCCCACATGGTGACTGCAGCAAACGTCGCGAATGGATTTGTGCAATACGACTATTGCAGACGCACTACGGTCGAAGCCTACGAAAAACTGCTAACGAAGAAGAGTCGGCCAAAAATTGGTGACATTCTTATTACCAAGGATGGCACTCTCGGACGTCTTGCAATTGTCGACAGGCTACCGCTCTGCATAAATCAATCAGTTGCTGTCATGAGACCGAAAGACGGAGTAGATAACAATTATCTCAAGCTTTTACTTGAAAGCCCAAAGTATCAGAAACTAATTCTCGCTGATGCAGGAGGGTCTACGATAAAGCACATATATATCTCCAAAATCGCTAAAATGGTTCTCGGAGTTCCCAAGGGCAAAACGGAACAAGAATCCATCAAGGAACGCCTCCTATTTCAATGTAGCTTGTTGTACCAATATGAGGCGAATCTAAAAAAACTCCGCTCCCTCAAAACCGCCCTCATGCAAGACCTGCTTACGGGCAAGAAGCGCGTCACTGGTTTGCTGAACGACACGGAGGTTTCAAACTTATGATTCAGGAAAAGACACCCCAGCACGCCAAGGTTGCGAGGACTCTATGTCGAACACAATGAATTTCATAGACGTCGTCGGGCCACATCCTGTTACCCCCCACCCTTTTGGTATTCATTTAAATGCCGTAGACGAGCATTCAGACCACGGGGTGCCGCACCGAGTTCTCAAAGATGCGCCACATTATAGCCATGAATTCATCGATGCGATGAAGCAATGGATAGTAACGCACCACACCAGCCGAGAGAACATGGAAAGAGATCGTAAACGCCGCGCCGCCATAGCCAGACAGGGATTTACCGATGTGAGGCGGCGTTTTCCGATCAACCCGAACACGCAGAAAGGGAATTGGGGCGAAATTTTTCTGGCAGAGTATCTCGCAAGCGCTTGCAGCGCTCAACTTCCTGTTTATCGTCTCCGCTACAATACCAACGTCGACCAGTCGATGAAGGGTGACGACGTCTTGGCATTCGATCTCGATTCAGATCCAATTAGGGTGTTGGTCGGTGAGGCAAAGTTCCGATCAACACCGTCGAAGCAGGCTGTCGAAGATATTGTTGAGGCGCTGACGAAGTCTCACCGGGCGGGAATTCCTGTCTCTTTGCAGTTCGTTGTCGACCGATTGTTTAGCGAAGGCCATGAGGAACTAGGCGCAAAAGTAGATGAATGCAGTTTGCTGTTCGCGCTGGGTCGCCTTCGGCTGGATCATGTGGGCTTACTTGTAAGCGATGCCAATACGGCTGTGCACGTCCGCCGAAATGCCAATTCAACCATCCACAGGTTGGCGGTAATGTCTCTGTGTCTCATTGACCCTGAGGAAACGATTTCCACTTGCTACCAAGGGATAGAGGACCAGCCATGAGCTTACCCATCGAGCATGCCCAAAAAGTTGTTAAGTTGCTGCGCTCGAAAACTGTCCGGAACTTCATTGCTCAAGCAAAGGCAAAACAGATTCTTAGAGAAGTTCACGAACTCCCTAATAACTTTCCTCCGTTCACGGACAGCCTTGACGAACGCGTAACCTTTATCGCATACAGACTTCTTGCTGCTGGTTGCAGCCTAATCGAGCAGGGAGAAGCGATGGACGGCTACTCAGAACTGCAAGCCTCTGCGGATCTTCTGGAGAGTGCTCACCGCACTGAGGCAAAAAATGATCTGGCTAGTGGATTCCATTGCTTAATTGGGGCTATGGCATTCTATGCTTGTGGCCAGTATTCGAGAGCGTTCGTGCTGATCAAAGATATAGAAACAGTGACTCCTGCGGCAGGAGTGATTGCCTCATTTCTGCGAAAGGATTCGTTTCAAACGATTGCTCGATTAAATGAGATTTTGCTGGCCCCGACACCCGAACTTGATGATTCTGGCAAATTCGACGAGTGGGCGTTAACAGTTCTCTTGGCACGCTCGGTATCGCTCGTGTTTGAGCATAGCTATTCTGGTGACGTGAAGCTTCTCGAAAATGCCGATGCAATTCTTCAAGATACGATG
>JAZDGZ010000389.1:0-6646 GCA_043806375.1 Pseudomonadota bacterium
AGAACGCAGAGATAGTTTTTTGCCTTCCGCTGACCCCGGAGGAATAGGCTCCGCATTCCACAGGGCGGAGGAGGGCGGAAGGCAAAAAGAAACCTTGTCATTATAAGAGCAGATGACACGACTTGTTTGTCCGTCCTCGGCAGGATCGCTGCTGCGGAGGATGGGTAGATTAACGCTTGATTTTTCTGTTGCCCGCAAGGCGGAGATTCTTTTCACTTGCCGTCCTCTCAACCGCAAGTGAAAAAAAGACATCTCTCAGCGTCCTCGGCGTCTCGGCGGTGAAATATATATAACGTCAACCAGTTACAGATTTAGTGTCTGAACCACAGGAGAGATGAATCACAACTTGACACCGGAAGATCTGAAAACTATCATAATCACTGGACTTTTGTGCAAGACGGGGAAAGGAGATCAGGAGATCATCTTATTGTCGATAGGGCCGTTAAAATTCATGATTAGAGGAGAGTAATGGATCATGCGCGAGCGACAGTATGTTGTTGACGAACTGACGAAGGACGACACCTGGAGAATGTTTAACATCATGGCAGAATTCGTGGAGGGGTTTGACGTCCTCCCCGAAGTATATCCGGCTGTAACGATTTTTGGATCTGCCCGGACCCATCCCAACCGTGCAACCTACAAGACCACGGAAAGGGTGGCGCGCCTGCTGGTGGAAAATGGTTTTAATGTGATCTCGGGAGGGGGGCCAGGGGTTATGGAGGCAGCCAACAAGGGCGCTGCGGAGGCGGGCGGCAAATCTGTGGGTCTTCATATCCATCTTCCCAGGGAACAAAAGCCCAACAAGTATGCTAATGTGCGGCTTGATTTCAAGTATTTCTTTATTAGAAAGGTTATGTTCGTGAAATATGCGGTCGCCTATATCATCCTGCCTGGTGGTTTCGGTACCCTCGATGAACTCTTTGAGGCACTCACCTTGATCCAGACCAAGAGGATCAAATCCTTTCCGGTGATCCTCCTGGATTCAGAATATTGGGGAGGGCTTGTTGAATGGATGAAGAATACGCTGCTTAAAGAGAAATGCGTATCTCAATCTGACCTGGAAATTTTCAAGATCGTGGATTCTCCAGAGGAGGCGGTCAGTACCATAAAGAGGAGGGTTGTTATCTGAGATCCGGTCTCGATCAAACAGAATTGCTCTCCCGCCATGCTGACCGCTACGGAATAGAATTGGCCGAAGCCCAACGAGAACTCTTCCGTCTCTATCTGGATGAGCTATGGCTCTGGAATCAGAAGATAAATCTCACAGGCCTCAAGGACAGGGAAAGTATGGTCATCGAACTTCTCCTCGACTCCCTTGTCCCCGCCCCTTTCCTTCCCAGGGAAGGAAGAATGCTTGACGTGGGATCGGGGGCAGGCCTTCCCGGGGTGCCCCTAAAGATCCATAATCCCCGTCTGGAAACGGACCTGTTGGAGGTCAACTCCAAGAAGATCAGTTTCCTGAGGCAAGTCATCCGTCTTATGAAGTTGGAGGGGATTCAGGTGATCAGAGGGCGCGTGGAAAGGGACAGAAATAGGCTCAACATAGACGGCTATCATGTCGTCACAGCTCGAGCACTGGCCGCCTTTCCCCAAACAGTAGCCTGGTGTGCCCCCCTTTTGTGCCAAGATGGAATATTGGTGGGATTTCTTGGGGCCAGCGCAGGTCAGGATCTAAGGGAGAGTCAGGAGGTCATTGAGAGGCACGGCCTCGTGGTGGAGAGGGTGTATGCCTATTCATTACCGGGAAAGAGTTCGGAAAGGACCTCGGTCATCATCAGAAAAGAAGGGTAGGGGATGAAGGCCGGCGGAGGGCAGGAGATCTTATTTTCGCAAGGCATCTAAAATGAATTGGAGTTGGAGATCGATGTACTTATCAAGGGTAAGACGCCTTTTAAAATGCCACTTTTTTAGAATCCATGCATGGGCCATCATAATGATATTGTAGGCTATGAGGTCAAAATCCACGTTCTTGAAGACACCCAATTCGATCCCCTCTTTTATTATACTGCCGAAGATTTCCGATACCTCCACCTCCAGTTGCATGACCCTCGCCTTGGAGGCCTTATCCAGAGAGTCCGATTTTCGGTAAATCAAGAGGGCCTTGTCGCTCTGCTTTTCGACCACCCGAAAGTAAAGAATGATGGCAACGGCAAGTTTTTCTTCAGGATCATGGATGTTTTCAATTTCTTTAGTGAGGCTCTCTTGGAAAAGATACAAGACCTCCTCCATGATCATTCCCATGATTTCTGATTTCTTTTTGACATAATGATGGGTGACCGGGAGGCTGACACCTGCCATTTCAGAAATCTCCTCGATAGAGGTGGCGGCAAATCCTTTCCTGGCATAGAGGATGCTGGCCGTGTCGACGATTTTTTTTCGTACCTTGTCCGAGGCACTGATCTGATCCAGGACCGTTAATTGCTTTTTTGAGATGTCCATACGAGTTTTCCCTCTCCTGGAAGGCCAGCACAACTAACAAGCCCTTCAATACCCTGGCGAAATCCAATGAACCCTGGATTTGTTGCCGCCCTTCTCGGCCTTTAACTCTTATTCCCGCCTTCTCGGCTCGTGCCCTGTGCATCCCCGAAGTTTTCATCTGGGCGTCTAGCCGAGGTCCTGGACCCTTAGACAGCCTTCCGGGAAATCTCTAGCAGGCTGCTAGAACATTTTTGATCATTCGAGCCAACCATTAATATAAACTGATACGGGATTTTTTGCCATCCTGTCAAGGCCTAATGTTTTGGTGAGAGGGCGTCATTTGTAGCTCGTTTATTATAGGGGGCTTCTAAATCTCAGACGGCAGTTTTGAATGGCGAGGTTTCAAAAAGACTCTATGGAGGATCACTTAATATAGTTTACCCTAGGTTTGTAATTGAGCGTATAAATTTTCTTGACTTTTTATTGATTACAATATATTATGACTTCCTAAAGACGTTTTATATTAAGCCAACAGGAAAGGAGAGATTATGGCGACTGCTAAACAAATTCAATACAGGATTGGGCAGGCAAAGAAAAAATTCGCAAAGCTTAGCAAAGAAGTCGTAGCTGTAAAGAACAAAATGAAAGCATTAGAAACACAGCTCAAGAAAGCTAAGGGTGCTGAAAAGGCAAAGCCGAAGGCCAAGGCGAAAAAAAAGGCCCCAGCGCGGAGGAAAAGGGTCGCCGCCAAGAAGAAATAAGTCCTTCAAAACAGACGACGACTAGATCGGGAATAGATTGGGAGGGCACACCCCCACTGGTGATGCCCTTTTCTTTTTTGTAGGGGATGGGCTTAAGGGAAGGGCCAGGGAGGGGTCGCGGCAAATGAAAAACCCCACTCCTCTAATTGCCTAATCATCCTTTGCCGGTGGCTTCCCGCCCAAAAAAAGCGGCCACAGGAAGGGCAAGACCGAATTTCAGCGCCGCTTTCATAGAGGACATAGTCGGGCACATTTTCACGGCCCTCCTCAGGGGCAGGTTTTTCCAAAGGAACATTGCAGCGGAGACACCGTGTGAACCACGTTGATCTGTCCAGAGGGAGACTCCCCTCCTGCCACATTTCTTGAAGCTGTCCCCCGACGCGATCTGATCGGATCAGCAAGGAATGGGGATATGTCCTGACCGTATTTCTCCGGCGAGAAAGGAGCTTGCGTCCCTCCTGCACGAGTCGCTTAATTCCATCGTCTCTGTAATATGACTGATAATGGGTGTCATAGCCCATCACCCTGAGCCATTTTGCCAACCGGCCCAACATAACGTCTGCCACAAACCTCGGATCCATCGATTTCCTGCCTGAGGCCTTTAAGGTCAAATTAATTGACGACAACTGGTGTTTATTATAGATTAACTTCCCAGCAGAATCTTCAGAAAAGGCTCAGGGCATGGACAAGATCGTCATCGAAGGGGGTAATCCTCTTAAGGGTAGGGTAAGGGTGAGTGGCGCCAAAAATGCCGCCCTTCCCGTTTTGGCCGCCTGCCTTTTGACGGGAGGGTGGCACCGCCTCAAACATATTCCCCAGCTGAGAGATATCAGGACAATTAAGCTGATTATGTCAGAAATGGGCGTCGTCTTTCGAGAGGATGAGGAGGGGGTGACATCCGTAAATTCGGAACACCTAAGGGCCCACGTCGCCCCTTACGAGCTGGTCAAGACCATGAGGGCGTCCATTCTGCTCCTCGGACCCCTTCTGGCCCGTTTGGGAAAGGCCAAGATCTCTCTCCCTGGCGGTTGCGCCATCGGGGCGCGGCCCATCAATTTGCATTTGAAGGCCCTAGCCGAGATGGGCGTAGAGATGTTTCTGGAACACGGGTATGTCAATGCAGAGGTTGATAGACTGAGGGGTGCGGACATCTTTTTTGACACCCCCACCGTCACTGGAACGGAAAATATCATGATGGCCGCGGTAAAGGCAGAGGGTTCCACCGTCTTGCGAAATGCCGCAAAGGAACCCGAAGTGAAGGACCTGGCGGACATGCTCCGGGGCATGGGTGCTCATATCGAGGGCGATGGGTCGGATACGATTTTTATTGAAGGGGTGGAGGATTTGAGGCCGGCCGCCGAACACAC
Source organism: Pseudomonadota bacterium (assembly GCA_043806375.1). GTDB lineage: Bacteria > Desulfobacterota > DSM-4660 > Desulfatiglandales > HGW-15 > JAZDGZ01. The sequence goes on from JAZDGZ010000389.1 coordinate 4,547, forward strand.
GATCATCCCTGACAGGATTGAGGCCGGGACCTTTATGATAGCCGCGGCCATGACGAAGGGCGATATATTCATAGACGGATGCCGACTGGATCATCTGGCTGCGGTGATCGAAAAAGTGCAATCCGTAGGGGCGGAGGTGAAAACCACTATGGAGGGACTGGTTGTTAAAGGGGCCGATCCCATTGATAGTGTCGACATCGAAACCATGCCTTTCCCGGGATTTCCAACAGATCTGCAGGCCCAGTTCATGGCCCTGATGTCCATCGCGAGAGGTTCGAGCGTTATCAGGGAAACCATTTTTGAGAACAGATTCATTCACGTGAGCGAGCTGAAAAGGATGGGAGCGGATATCAGGATTCACGGCAACCAGGCGCTGGTCCGCGGCAAAGAGAGGTTGCTGGCGGCTCCTGTGATGGCCACTGATCTTCGCGCGAGTGCCTCTCTGGTGCTGGCCGGCCTTGTGGCACAGGGGGGCAGGACCGAGGTAAACCGGATCTATCATTTAGATAGGGGATATGAGGCCCTAGAAGCAAAGTTCCAGACGCTGGGAGCCAAGATCTGGCGAGAAAAAGCCTGACATGTTTCAACGCCCCTTGATCCTGATCCTGGTTTCGTACACCGGCGGGATACTCGCCGGTCATCTAGGCCTATCTGCCAACCCGTCCCTCCTCATCTTCCTCTTCCTGACGCTAACGGCACTTCTTCTTATCTCCCTTTTCAGTCCTCCCCGGTTCAGGTTCCCCTGCTTTCTTGCCCTATTTTTTGTGACCGGGATCCACCTTGACCTGAATCGGCATCAGGATTCAAGATTGCTGTCATTAGCAGATCAGCGTACACGTGTCATGGTGGAGGGGACCGTACTCGAACCGGCCAGGGTGGTTCAGGATGGCTCAAGGGTCGTTATCAGGGCTGACAGGCTGTTCCTCGATGGCGAAGAGGAAAGGAACAGGGAGAGCCTCTTGGTGACCATCTACAGCCACGGACGAGAATTCCTTCCAGGGGATAAGATTCTCTTCCCGGCCAGATTGCGGCCCCTTGAGAACTTCGATAATCCCGGGCAATACGACTACAAGCTCGCTATGAATCTGAGGGGTCTCTTTTGTGCCGCTTCAGTATCAGATGGAAGGCGAATCGTGCCTTTGGGCAAAGGGCGCTTGGAATTCCCCTTCGGAAAACTGGAGGGTATTCGAGGGTCCATCAGGCATTTCTTGAGGGAGAAACTCTCACCCCAGAACGAGGCCCTTTTCCGAGCTTTGATCCTAGGGGAAAAACAAGGCATCACCCAGGACCTGAGGGAGCATTTTAATATCACGGGCTTGGGGCATACCCTGGTGGTTTCAGGGCTCCACATAGGATTGATAGCCTGGCTCTCATTCACCCTCATCAGGGGCCTCATCTCCCTCTCCTACAGGCTGACCCTTGTGACAGAGCCTCGTAAGATAGCGGCCCTGATGACCTGTTTTCCGGTCATCGTCTATACCTCTCTAACAGGCTTTCAGGTCGCCAGCCAAAGGGCCATGATCATGGTCCTCGTCTTTCTCTTTTCAATGATCATGGGCCGGGAAAAAGAGGTCTGGTCTTCCCTGGCCCTCGCAGCCGTTATAGTCCTTGGCGTGGACCCCCATGCCCTTTTCGGCATCTCCTTCCAGTTATCCTTTCTATCGGTCATCGGTATCCTATGGCTGGGACCGGCGATTTATAATCTGATATGCCCCTCTGGCCACGAAGTCGCGAGAGGATGGTGGGTCGCAAACCGGTTCTATCGCTATGCGGCAGGTCTTATGGCCGTCACGGTCTCTGCGGTGGTTTTTCTTTTGCCAATCACGTCGTTCTATTTTCACCGGGTCTCTTTCGTCGCAGTGCCGGCGAATCTCACTGTGGTTCCTATCCTTGGGCTCTGGATCCTACCCCTTGGGTTGTTGGCTACCTTCAGCATGGCCTTCTCTTCCTCATTGGCCGATCTTCTTTTCCAGGTGAGCGCATGGGGGATGGACCGGATGATGGAGATGATCCAATTCTGGGGGCGCTTCCAATGGGCTGAGCTGTGGGTCATGAGGCCGAATTTTTTGGAGATAGCCCTCTACTATGCCCTCATCATTT
>JAZDGZ010000390.1:0-7739 GCA_043806375.1 Pseudomonadota bacterium
GTCTTTTGCGCCGTCTCCGGGCTGGCCGACGATAAATTCAACGAGGTGGCGGGAAAGGCGGCCGAGGGGACGATCATTACCAAACCCGGCTTTGACCTTGACGAGATCGCCAGAGGCGTGAAATTCAAGAAGGCCTATGAGACCCAGGGTTACGGCGAACCCATGGGCGCCTACGGCATTTATGCCTATGAGGCGGCCAATATCATCATGGCGGCCATCAAAGAGGTGGGGCCGGACGACAAACAGGCGATCGCCAAGACCATCAGGGGCATCAAGTACGATGGCATCCTTGGTACAACCACCTTTGACAAGAACGGTCAGACCGAACTCGCCCTGGTCACCAAACTGGTGAGCCAGGACGGCAAGTGGGTCAAATGGGATAAATCAGATTACGGGACCGGCAAGCGCAAGCTTCCTAAGCCCTAACCTGAGCATTTCTGCGTGGGTGAATGGCCAGGCCGGGAAGGGGACCGATTCACCTGCGCGCAGTCACGGATGCGTTCAAGAACTTTCAATCGATGTAGGGGAGGGCTTTATGCCCTCCCTAGAACCCATTCCATTGATCATGAACGGCTCTCGAGAAGGCGCTAGGAAATCGATCACAAGATCAGAACCGTCCGGCGGGTGGGGATAAACCCCACCCCCACATTGTTAGAAAACGCCCTGGTTCGCTTCCTTCGCGAGTCTATCAAGGATCACCTTTGGCAGAGTTCATCCAGCAAATAATCAACGGCTTGCTTTTGGGGTGTAATTATACCCTGATTGCCGTTGGTTTCAGCCTCTTCTTCGGGGCCTTGAATGTCGTCCACTTCTCCCACGGGGATGTCTGCATCCTGGGCAGCTTTCTCCTTCTCATCCTATACAAGGTCCTGGTCTCCTCCGGATTCCTGGGGGCGCTCCCCTTCGGTGTGGCGGTCCTCGTGGTGATTCTCTGTGCCGCTCTCCTGACGGGTCTCCTGGGCGCCCTTTTTGAAAAACTGGTCATTAAGCCCTTTCGTTATGCCCCCCTCCTCATGGTCCTGGTCGCCACGGTCGCCCTCGGGACCGTGATCCGTGAATCCCTGCGGATCTTCTATCCTCAGGGAAGCAACCCTCAGATCTTTCCCACCCTTCTTCCGGGAGGGGGCCTGATGTTAGGTGACGTTTCGATCCGCTTCGACAACCTGATCATATTTACGGGTACGGTCGTCATGATCACCTTCGTCTTTCTCTTCATAGAGCGCACCCGAATCGGGTTGGCGATCCGCGCCATCTCTCAGGATATCGAAGCGGCCATGATGATGGGGATCAGCATCAATACCACGGTGGCGGTGACATTCCTCCTAGGCTCCGCCCTGGGCGCCGTTGCAGGGATTCTGAACGGCGCCTACATCGGGATCATCCGCTTTGATATGGGCCTTATGGGAGGGATCAAGGGATTCTCGGCGGCCGTCGTCGGGGGGCTTGGCAACATTTACGGCGCCATCCTGGGCGGGTTGGTGCTCGGTTTCGTGGAGACCTTCGCCTCCGCCTTGATCCCCGGGGGTACGGCATACAAGGACGTATTCGCCTTCCTGGTGGTCATCTTTTTTCTCGTCTTCAAACCTTCCGGCATTCTGGGAGAAAAGGCGTATGAAAAGGTATGATTTTAGGTTTCTGAAATGGTCACAACTCTTGGTCATGGGGATCTTTTTTGATGAGTAGGATTAACCGAACCAAGGCGCTGGCGGTCATATTCTCGGGAGAGCTCTTCCTTTTTGCCGTTCTGATCCTCTTCCTCAGGACCGAAGGCGCTGGGGCGACCCTTTTCATCCTCCTGGGAATCGGTCTTTGCTGGTACCTCTACAACAGGTCCAGGAATCTTCAAAATTATATACAAGCCCGATTCCAGCAGGAAAAGACCTTTGCAGCCTTTCTGGCCCTCATCTGTCTCATCGCCATTCCCTTCGTGTTGAAAGACATCCCCTACCTGATCCATCTCTGCCTTATGGCGGGAATCTATGTCATGCTTGCAACCGGGTTGAATTACCAACTGGGAAGCACAAACATCGTTAACCTGGCCACGGCAGCCTCCTACGGTGTCGGGGCTTACGCATCCGCCCTCCTCTCCGTACACACGGGTTTAAGCTTCTGGCTGGTCATCTTTGCTGCCGGCGGAAGCGCCGCCTTCATGGGTTTTCTTCTCGGCATGCCGACCACCAAGACCAAGGACTATTATCTCAGTCTGGTGACCATCGCCTTTGGTCTCATCGTATATCTGCTCTTAAACAACCTTCCCTGGACCGGCGGACCAAACGGGATCGGCGATATTCCGCCTCCCTTTCTATTCGGCCACTCCTTCAGGGAGGAACTGAATGTCCTGGGCATGAAACTCCCCTTCCATGCCAACTATTACTATCTGGTCCTCTTCTTTGTCCTCCTTTACACCCTGATCTCTCAGAGGCTCAGCTTCTCCCGTACCGGTCTCACCTGGAACGCCATCAGGGAGGACGAGATCGCCGCCAGGTGCGCAGGCGTCAATGTTGCCAATTACAAAATCCTCTCCTTCTGCATCAACTGTTTCCTGGACGGCGTGACAGGGGCCGTTTATGCCCATTATATCGGCTTTATTTCGCCTGAGAACTTTCAATTCATGCTCTCCGTGGTCGTCGTGACCATGGTCATTCTCGGCGGGATGGACAACGTCTTCGGGGTGATTTTTGGGGCCGTATTGCTAACCCTCTTGCCTGAAAAATTGAGACTCTTTCAAGAGTACCGGTTGCTCATGTTCGGGCTTATCGTTATCTCCACCCTGGTATTTCGGCCCCAGGGCCTCTTTCCGCAGAAGCTGCGGAAGTACAACTGACTTTAAGGGACCGAAGGGATTCATCCATGGATTTTCTGTTGGAAACCAAAGGCCTCACCATCCGGTTCGGAGGTCTCGTGGCCATCAAGGACTTGGACTCCCATGTCAGCAAGGGTGAGGTGCTCGGCCTGATCGGTCCCAACGGTTCCGGCAAGACGACCTTCCTGAATCTGATCACCGGGATTTACAGACCCTCCTCAGGGGATATCCTCTTTCAAGGGGAGAGCGTCCTGGGCGTCCCTGCCTTTCGAATGGCCCGAAAGGGTATTTCGCGGACCTTTCAAAACAACCGCCTTTTTTCCCATTTGAGCGTCCTGGACAATGTGATTATCGGCATGCATCACAAACAGAGATCTCAATGGTATCATGCCATCTTCAGCAGCGGTTTTTCAAAAAGGGAGCTTCGGGATGCGGCGCGCAAGGCGACAGAACTCCTTGAGTTTTTCAGCAAGGCCCTGGTTGAAGATCGCTATAAGAAGGCCGTTGAACTTCCCCAGGCCCATAGAAGAAGGCTTGAGATATGCAGGGCACTGGCAGCCGAGCCTCTCCTGCTTCTCCTTGACGAACCTGCCGCCGGCATGGACCCTGAGGAGACCGCCCATCTCATGGATGACATTCGCAAGATCCAGGAGAGAAAAAGGGATATCGGCATCATCATCATCGAGCATGACATGAGTGTCATCAGGAATATCGCGGACCGGGTCGTTGTCATCAACCATGGCCAAAAAATTGCGGAAGGGCTTTTCTCAGAAATCTGTGAGGAGCCTGCGGTGCTGGAAGCCTACCTGGGCGAGACGGGAGATAGGTGATGCTGAGCCTCAGGGGCGTATCCACGGCATATGACCGCGTCCCCATGTTGAGGGACGTGAGCCTGGAAATCGGCAGGCAAAGCCTTGTCTGCCTCCCGGGCAGCAATGGCGCCGGCAAATCGACGACCGTCAAGGCCATCATCGGCCTGGTCAAACCGACAAAGGGGGATATTCACTTTGAGGGAAAACCGATCGGGCATTTGACGACGAACCAGATCGTGAAGCTCGGAGTCGCGGTTGTGCCGGAGGGAAGAAGGCTCTTTCCCAAAATGACGGTCTTGGAAAATCTCCGGCTCGGGGCCTATTTCATGAAGGACAAGGAGGAGATGAGGGGGCTCATGGAAAAGGTTTTCCTCCTTTTCCCGGTCCTCAAGGAGAGGTGCGGACAGACTGCCGGCACCCTGAGCGGCGGGGAACAGAGCATGCTGAGCATCGGCCGGGGGATCATGAGCAAACCCAAAGTCCTCTTGCTGGATGAGCCCTCTCTCGGATTGGCGCCCAAGTTGGTGCAGGAGTTCTTCCAAACCATCGTCCGAATCAACAAGGAAGAAAAAATAGCCATCCTTCTTATTGAACAGAACGCAAGCAAGGCCCTCTCCATTTCAGACAGCGGTTATATCCTGCAGAAAGGGCGGATCATCGCGCAAGGAAGCGCCCAAGAGCTCATGAGCACCGACATCGTCAAAAGGGCCTATCTGGGTCAACCGGAATAACCGCGTCGCTTCTCGCCTCTTTCCCGGACAGGTTCAGGCAATAGGGTCGTTCCCGCTTCCCCTGCCGGCGCCCTGCAATAGACCTCCACGTTGGTGAACTAAGCCTTTTCTCCCCCACCCTGGATGAACCAACAAAAACGCAACAGATAAGATGTTATTGCGACAGGCGGCCCAAGATCGAGACCAACAGGAAATCCCCCCCAACCCCCCTTTGACAAAGGGGGGCAGGGGGGATTTGAAAAATCATGCCTAGGGTCTTGAGCGATGCAATGTCATCGGACTTAATGCGTCAGGATTAGATGGCTGCCTTGACCTTGGGAGCCCATACTCCCTGGTGGAAGTGATCAACCGCTCAGATCAGCCTTTAGGATTGGTTTATTCCTCGCCACCCCCTCCTCCCTTGGCCTTTTCAGAAACGATCAAACTATTCTTCTCCTGTTCTATGTATTCCGTAATCAGGCTGTAGTCTGTTTCACTCAGGAGATTCACCTCCCGCAACCATTTGAAGGCCTCGGAGATGCTGAAAAGGACATGGGGTTCAATGTTGTGGGAACGGATGAATTCCTGTCCCCCCTGTTCCCTGTCCAGGAGAACGACCAGTTCGCTCACGATTCCCCCCTGATCTCTCGCCGCCTCCGCAGCCTCGATGATGCTCTGCCCGGTGGTGATGAGGTCGTCTATCATCACGATACGGTCGTTTCGTTCCATATCGCCTTCTATCTTCTTTCTCACCCCGTGCTCTTTTCTCTCCTTTCGGTAATAGAGCATGGGCATGGCGAGTTTCTGACTCACAATGGTGGCAAAGGGGACACCGGCCGTGGGAACACCCATGATCTTGTCCACCTTCCCCCTCCCGACCTCATTGACCACGATGCGGGCCAGGGAGTTTCCTATCCAGTCCATCGCTATAGGGTTGGAAATAGCCTGCCGAAGATCCACATAGTAAGGACTCTTTTTTCCTGAAGAAAGGACATAGTCGCCGATTTTTAGCGCCTTGTTCCGAATGAGACTCAAAGCGATGTTTTTCATCAGATACTTCTTCTCGTCTCCCCAGATCATCCTTTCGATCTCTCCGAACTGGTCTAGAGCCATCCTTTTCCCTCCTTATTTTTCCTCTAAGGGAACCGTTCTAAAAAAAGCCGACCCCCCTTCTGAGGTCAGCTTTTTTGAATACCATGAGGCCATGTCTAACGATCCCAAGTTCTCTTGAACATTTACCTGCCCGGGAAGGCGATTGCCCCCCTTCTGCTTCTCTTTTTCCGCCCCTGCACTTAAGGGTCCTTTTAGCAGGGAATTCCCTCCGTTGCAACGGTAAAAACAGACCCCCCACGCGCCGTGGGCAAATTCCCATGGGTTGGCCAAGAATTATCTTGACAAGGACTCCCCTAAATTCTAGATCCTGAATCTAGGGTGCCCTTTTTGCCGGATAGAATGTGCTCCAAAGAGAGGGGCTCTCCCAGTGTTCCGGGTGGCGGGGCCGCCCTTCAATACCTTCGAGAGGGATGGGGCTTCGGAGATTGAACATCTGAAGGCGCTTGTGCATTGTTCGGGAGGAAAAGCCATGACAGAAAGATATCAGGCCATCATCAAGGGGGGGCTGGTGGTCGGCCCCAGGAGCATCCGCCGGCTCGATCTGGCCGTCAAAGATGGAAAAATCGCCAAGATCTCCCCCGATCTGAAGGGTAGTGAGGCCCGGGAGGTCATCGATGGGACAGGGAAATACCTGCTGCCCGGCCTGATCGACGTCCACGTCCACCCTGTCTACGTCGATACGATTGAGGACTGTTCCCTCCTTGGGGCCTTTGGGGGGATCACAACGATGATCCACTACGCCTATGCCAGACCTGGCATGGAACTCGCCAAAACGGTCAAGGCATTCATCGAAGAGGGCAGAGAGACCTCTAAGACCGATTTCGCCATCCATGGCGCCATGTTCGACGCAAAGAATCAGATCGAGGATATCCCCAAGTGTTTTGAAATGGGCGTAACCTCTTTCAAGATGTTCATGACCTACGCCAAACTGGGATGGATGACGGACGACTACTACCTGGCAAAGGCGATGGACGTCATCTCCAAGCACGGGGGCCTCGCCATGGTCCACGCCGAGGACGGGCTCTCCATCGATTATCTCGAAGACAAATATCGCAACGAACCACAGAAGGAGGTCTTCCTGAAAGGGAGACCGGGCGTATTAGAGGCCGATGCGGTCTTCCGCGCCATTTCCATCGCCGAGGTCATGACCTGCCCCCTTTACATTGTCCATGTCAGCGCGGCCCGCGCCCTTCAACCCCTTCGGTGGGCAAGAGAAAAGGGGCAGGCCCTATACACGGAGACTTGCCCGCAATATCTCTGTCTCTCGGATAAAGACCTCCAGGAAAAGGGGCCTCTGGCGAAAATCGGCCCTCCCTTGAGGACCCAAAAGGACAATGCCGCCCTGTGGGAGGGTCTCAAGGCTGGACTCATCGATGTTATTGCCAGCGACCACGCCCCAAAAGACAAGAAACCCGACGATGATTTCTTTGAAGCCCCCTTCGGGTCCCCTTCCTCAGAGACCATGCTGAGTGTCACCTACCAGAGGGGGGTCAACGAAGGCCGCCTGGACCTTTGCACCCTGGTGAGGACCATGAGCGAAACGCCCGCAAGGATTTTCGGCCTCTTTCCCCGCAAAGGGATCTTGAAAGAGGGTTCTGACGCCGATCTCGTGATCTTTGATCCGGCCCGAGAACACACGATCTCCCAGAGCACCCAGCACTCCAATGCATCTTACACCCTTTACGAGGGATTCGAATGCCTGGGGAGCCCTTCGCTGGTCATGCAGAGGGGAGAGGTCCTCATAGAGGCCCAAGAATGGAAAGGGACAAAGGGGCGGGGCACATTCCTGCCGACTAAGATTCTGGCTTAGCGAATCAGCATTTGGAATCTTGGATCGATCATCCGCTGCATTCTGCAAAGGGGTTGGAAATACCCTGGGGACCGGTCTTGAACCGCAGAACACCCGCCTGCCATGCAGACCGTTTGGAGCCGGAATCGTAACGCCGGCACCAATCAGCACCGGGGAGGCAACTGTCAAATCTCCGCAAAGGCATTGCGGGCAGGTCGAATAAGGAATGAAGAAGGCCGAAGGAAATAATCATCCTAACCGAACTTCATGACCTGCTAGCCGGCAGTCAGGCTAGTTCGACATTCCTTGTTCGACATTCGTCATTCAATTTACACTTACTTCACAGACTTACGACTGGCAGGTTGCTGAAGAACACCTACTGAGCAGGCTGTTGAAAAATGTCCAGATGCAAGGCACCCGAAATTCCGAGGAATGAGGCGTACATACAAGTACGCCGCAACGACGAGGAAAGAGGGTAACGCAGCAGATGGGCGTTTTTCAGCAGCCTGCTA
>JAZDGZ010000391.1:0-5300 GCA_043806375.1 Pseudomonadota bacterium
TAATATCTCCATTGTCCATGCCCTCCTGAAGAAACAAACCGCAAAGGCCCTTTATTTATTCCCTTTGAAGGCCCTGGAGCAGGATCAACTCAAGAACCTTGCCACCCTCACAAATCAGATTCGGGAAAAGAAGATTTCGGCCATGATCTATGACGGCGATACCTCGGCCTATCGTCGAAAACAGATCAGGTCGAGCATCCCCGATATCCTGGTGACAAACCCCGACATGCTCCACAGCGGCATCCTCGCCTATCATCACAACTGGGAGAAGCTTTTTGAAAATTTGGCCTATGTCGTCCTGGATGAGGTCCACACCTATCGCGGCATTTTCGGTTCTCACATGAACCAGATCGTGAGAAGGCTGAAAAGGGTCTGCCGCCTTTACGGGTCCAGCCCCCAGTTTATTCTCCTCTCCGCCACGGTCAGTAATCCGGGGGTATTCGGAGAAAGCCTCATAGGGGAAGGGATCGAAGTGGTCGATGTCAGCGGCGCGCCCAGGGCCGGCCAACACTTCCTGTTCATGAATCCGGCGTCAAGCGCCAACTTTTCGGCCGCCAGGCTTTTCACGGACTGCATCCAGGCAGGGTTCAGGACCATCGCCTTCACCCAGTCCAGAAAAATCACGGAACTGATCCATGTCTGGGTCTCCCAGCTTTCTCCTCGCCTTCGGGGAAAGATCAGCTCCTACCGGGCAGGATTCATGCCCGAGGAGAGGCGAGAGATTGAGAAGAGATTGGCGAGCGGCGATCTTCTCGGGGTTGTCTCCACAAGCGCCCTGGAGATGGGCATTGATATAGGCTATCTTGACGTCTGCATTCTCGTAGGCTATCCGGGGACGATCATCAATACCTGGCAGCGGGGCGGAAGGGTCGGTCGGTCCGGGAGGGAATCCATGATCATCCTCATAGCAAAACCCGATGCCCTGGATCAGTATTTCATGAAACACCCCGACGACTTCTTTGAGAGACCTTACGAAGCCGCCATCCTGGACCCTCATAACCCCTATGTGGTGGAAGCCCATCTGCCGTGCGCCGCTGCGGAAAACCCCTTGACCCTGGACGATAGCCAATACTGGTCTAAAGACCTCGCCCGGCACCTCGAAAAATTGGAAATCGAGGGAACGTTGAGTCGAACGGCAGAGGGCAAACCCGCATGGTTTTCCACAAGACGAAATCCCCATCAGGGCGTCAACATCCGGTCTGCCGGAGCGAGCTTCACCATCTTTGAAAAAGCGACCGGAGGGGCGATCGGCACCGTTGACGGAATCAGGGCCCTCAAAGAATGCCACCCGGGGGCCGTCTACCTCCATCGAGCCAAGCAATACCTGGTGGACCGCCTTGACCTCGAAAAAAAAGACATCATTGCCCACCCATCGGAGCTCAAGTATTTCACGAGGGCCCGCAGCGAAAAAGAGACCGAGATTCTTGAGATCTTCAGGAGCAGGCCCAAGGGCCAGTTCCTCGTCCGCGAAGGAAGGGTCAAAGTGACGGAGTGGATCACGGGATTCGAAAAACGGGCCCTCCCCGGCCAGGAGATGCTGGGGGTCCTCCCGCTGGATCTGCCGCCCCAGACCTTCGAAACTATCGGGTTCTGGGTGGAGATCGAATCGCCCATACAAAAGAGGATTGAAGAGGAGCGCCTTCATTTCATGGGAGGGATTCATGCCATCGAGCACGCCGCCATCGGCATTTTTCCCCTCTTTGCCCTCTGTGACAGAAATGACATCGGCGGCATCTCCTACACCCTCCACCCCCAGCTCGGCAAGAGCGCTATCTTCATTTACGACGGTTATCCCGGAGGGGTCGGCCTGGCCCAGCACGGCTTCGAGGTCGTCCTGGAACTCCTGGAAAGGACACTCAATCTTCTCACGAGTTGCGAGTGCGAGGACGGGTGCCCTTCATGCATTCATTCCCCGAAATGCGGTTCAGGCAACAAACCGCTGGACAAGAGGGCGGCTATCATGATCCTGGAGTTTCTCGTGGGCCGTGTCCCCCTCGGTCAGCAGGCCGAAGGGCCTGTGGAAGACGGGCCTGAACCGCTTCTCGCGCCCAGAGAGGAACCCAGCCCCAAACCAAGGGAACCGCGGATCATCTATCTTGACCTGGAGACCCAGAGATCCGCACAGGAGGTGGGAGGATGGCAGAACTGCCATCTCATGAGAATCTCGGTCGCCGTCATCTTCGACAGCCTTGAAAACCGGTTTTTGACCTTCACGGAAGAGCAGGTCGATGACCTCCTCCTGCATCTGGAAAAGGCCGATTTGATTGTCGGTTTTAACATTAAACGGTTCGATTATGCGGTCCTCGGGGCCTATACGGGAAAGGATCTCCGCAACCTGCCCACCTTTGATATCCTGGAGGACATCTATCAGCGCCTCGGTTTTCGCCTGGGACTCGATCATCTGGCCGGAGAGACCTTGAATCGGGGGAAGTCGGCTGACGGTCTCCAGGCCCTGGAATGGTTCAAGCAGGGGGAAATGGAAAAACTGACGGATTACTGCCGCCAGGACGTGGAAGTCACCCGAGACCTTTTCCTGTTCGGGCTGAAAAACGGGCACGTCATTTACAGGACCAAGCAGAAGGACCAGAGGGTCATGCTCCGCGTGGACTGGGACCTGACCAATATGATCAAAACACCAAGCACAGCACCGGGAGGTTCTTAGCCGCAGACCCACGCGGACATTTTGGCCGAGCGACGTGCTCGGCCAAATGGGTTGCCCTTTTTGAGACTGGAGACCCCCCGTTTCTCGGAGCAAAGCGGAGATTTATCCGCCTCTGGAGGATCCCGCTTGCGGGGAATTCCGGTGTGTTTTGGTAAGCACTCCGCACCTTTCCCGATGTGAGGGAAAGGTGCGCAAGTCTGCGTGTGTCTGTGGCAAATGGATCTATGAAAGCCTTTGAATGCAAGAAATGCGGAGCCTGCTGTTACGGCAAAGGGGGAATCACCCTTGAATCCCATGAGGTCGAGGAGATCTCGGCCTTTCTGCAGATTTCCCGGGAGTCCTTTGTTCACCGGTATTGCGAGAAAAGGAACGGCAAGCTCTCTATCAGGGCCGGAACTGACCAGTATTGCCTGTTTTTCCATAAGGAGAAACAGTGCCTCATCCATCCTGTGAAACCCGGGCCCTGTTCCTTGTGGCCCTTCTATCCCGCCATCCTGAAAGATAAGGCCGCCTGGGAAACGGCCAAAGAGGCCTGCCCGGGCATCAACAGTGAGGGCTCCTTTGAGGACTTTGTCAGGGAGTCCCGGGAATGAACGTCTTTGCCGGACTGATCGATCTCATCTACCCTCCTAGATGTGCTGTCTGCCAGACCTTTCTCTGGAGTGCGGCCCTCAGCGAGGGTTTGAAAGATCTCCCCTTCTGCCGCGCATGCCTTGACGGCTTCGTCGAGGTCCGGTCGCCCATCTGTCCGGCTTGTGGCAGGCCTTACGCCTCCGGCGCCCAAGATGATCGCTGGTGTGAAGATTGCCTGAGGAGAAGGCCGTATTACGACAGTGCCCGTGCCCTTTACCTCTACGAAGGGGGCCTCATGACGGCCATTCATGCCTTCAAGTACGGGGGAAAGAGTCACCTTGCAAATCCCCTGGGAACCCTTCTCGCCTCCTTTGCCAGGGCATGTTTCATCCATCTGGAAGGCCTCCTGGTGATGCCTGTCCCCCTTCACCCCAAGAGGTTGAGAGAGAGAGGGTTCAACCAGAGTCTGCTTTTGGCCCGTCGCGTGGCCTCGCCACTGGACGCCGACCTGGATTTCTTGTCTCTTCGCCGAGTCAGGCACACGAAGCCTCAAACAGGGCTCGACAGCGACGAGAGGCGCAAGAATGTCCGAAGGGCCTTTGAGGTGATTGATCGGAAAACGGTCAAAGGCAGGACCATTCTCCTTGTGGATGACGTTGCGACCACCGGCAGCACCCTCAACGAGTGCGCACGGGTGCTCAAGAGGGCAGGCGCGGCAGAGGTCCACGCCCTCGCCCTCGCCCGCACCTCGCTTCTCTGAAGTGAAAAGGCAGGGACATCTCTGCCCCTGCCTTTGAGCTAAAGCAACCGCAACAAATAAGACGTTATTGCGAAAGGTGGCTCTAGATCAAGCCGTCGCGAAATCCCCCCATCCCCCCTTTGTCAAAGGGGGGCAAGGGGGGATTTGAAAAATCGATCCTATGTCCTTGACCATTGAAAGGTCATGTGACTTAATTCGTTTGTACTGCCTATCGGTTGTGAGTGGTCGCCGCAGGCCCTTTAAGCCGTAGCCTTCGCCCTTTCTTCTTGGGACATGGCCGCCAAACGCTCGACCTCCTTCGCATCCAGACCCAACCCCTTTGCCACGCGACGTCCGTAGTCCGGGTTCGCCTTGTAGAAAACCGCGGCCTGGCGAAGCTGGATACGCTTCTGCGCCCCGCCCAGATGACCGACGATATTGCCTACCAGATTCTTGCGGTCCTGATCGGTCATGACCTTACGATAGAGGTTCCCGGCCTGAACAAAGTCATCGTTGGGATGGCCGTAAGGATACCGGGCCGCGTCCCCGGAGACCTCAAACGGGGGCTCTTGAGCCTTCGGATCCGGTTCCGGTCCGCCGAAGCTGTTCGGCCAGTAATTGGGCCCCCCTTCTCCGTTTATATCGACCCGCATAAACCCGTCCCTCTGGTAACTGGTTTCAGGGGCGTTTTTGGCCACATTGACGGGGATCAGGTGGTAATTGGGTCCCAGACGGTGCAGGTGGGTATCGTGATAGGAGAAGACCCTGCCCTGCAGCATCTTGTCCGGTGAAAGGGCAATGCCGGGAACCACATTGCCGGGGCCGAAGGCGGCCTGCTCCACCTCTGCAAAATAATTGGTGGGGTTGCGGTTCAGGACCAACTTGCCCACCTTGATGGGCGGGACCTCGCCGTGGGGCCAGACCTTGGTGATGTCAAAGATATCCCACTTGAAATCCTTGGCCTGCTCCGGGGTCAGGATTTGCATCTCCAGGGTCCAGGAAGGGAAATCACCCGCCTCTATGGCTCTGTACAGGTCACGGGTCGCATGATCCGGATCCTCGCCGCAGAGCCTCTTGGACTCCTCCCGGGTCAGGTTTTTAACCCCCTGGTCGGTCTTGAAATGGTACTGGACCCAGAAGTAAGCCCCCTTACTGTTATACCATTTATAGGTGTGGCTGCTGTAGCCGTTCATGTTTCGGTAGGTGGCCGGCGTGCCCCGGTCGGAGAAAAGAATCGTCACCTGATGAATGGATTCCGGTGTGAGCGAGAGAAAATCCCAGAACATGTTCGGATCAGGGAGGTTGGTCGCCGGGTGCCTCTTCTGG
>JAZDGZ010000392.1:0-2210 GCA_043806375.1 Pseudomonadota bacterium
CCAAGGTCTGCTTTGATCATGCCGGCAATTGCTGGAAAGGAAAAGGGGGCCTGCTTCTTTTCACGCACAGCTACGAGGGCTATCCATTTCCGGATGAGAAGTCGCGGGTCTTGGAATTGATAGACGAGGGCCTCGCAGTCCAGAAAGGCGCCCCCGGCAATGAGGACTTCAGGACGATGCTTGAGGGGAGGAGATAGTTACGGCGCAGGGCGCACGGCGCACGCTACAAGGAAAGAGCCGGAGCTCGGAGATCAGTTTTCTTATTTTGTATTGCCGTGTACCGTGGGCCGTGCGCCGTTAGTATTTCCCGTATTCCTTGGTGAAGTCCCCCCATATCTTGACAAGCTCGGGTCTTGCTTCGTCTAATACCGTTCGGGAAGACATGATAAACCCGCCCCTCTTGCCAACGACATCAATAAGCCTCTTGGCATATTCCTTGATGTGCTCCGGGCTGCCTGTCTGCAACAAAGACCCCGGCATGTTCCCTACAATACACATCGTATCTCCCAGGATGTCCTTTGCCTTGAAAAGATCGGTCGTGTCAAAGAGGCCGACCACTTTCCCTTTGGGCAGTTCGGTGAGATAAGAAAGGCGTGAATTGTAGTTCCCCTCAAAAAAGGGACAGGGTGTCAATCCCTCATCGACCAAAGAGAGCAGGAGCCTTTTTAGGCTGGGCCAGTAGAATGTCTCAAATTGTTTGTTGGACATGAATCCATCGGCCCCCCGGTGAAGGGGAATAAATACCCTTGGATTTTCGCCCTTCTTGGCATTGGTCACGACCGCCTGGATCATGGCCGGGGTTATTTTTTCGATGGCCTCAAGAACCTTATCCGGCTGTCTATACATATCCAACATCGATGCACGCATCCCCCTGTACATGTCGGACAGGACATCAAAGGGGGCCCACACCATCGCCCCGCTGAAACCCTGGGGAAACCCGAGTTCCTTCACTTCTTTTTCAAAGGCGGCCAGCGCTTCAAAGTACTTGACGGCTTCCATCCCGGCCGCGTAGATCGATTTGAAGGCCTCTGCAACCTCCGGGTCGGTAAACACCGCGCTTGAAAAGATGCCCCTGTATCCCTGATAGAAGAGCATTTTGATGGAAGGCAGCTTCTTCAGCGGTTCCAGCTTTCCAAAGATTCGCGGCAGGTAGAATCTAATGAGGTAGTCGGTGGGATCGTCGATAAAGGTGTCGTATTCCTCTTCCTGCATATAATCCTTTTCGACGAATTGAATGGGTGAATGGGATGGCGCGCCTCCGGGTCCGGGCCATTTGATCTGCTTGCAGCCAAGCGCCTCCAATGCACGGCCCGGCAGCGCCGCAGCCGGAGGCCAGTATATGTCCGGCTCCAGATCCATGATCATTCTCTTGTTGGCGGAAAACCAGAGGTCGTGATTATAGAAGGCCTCTTCAGCGCTGATCCCGCCGTACTTCACGGCCAAAAGATTCGTCTGGGGGAAGAAGGGGACCCTGTCGGGTTCATTCAAACGGATCGCCTCCTCAACCCTTTGGAGCCTTTTGTTGTAAAGCTCTTGGGGCGTTTTGGTCACAATGATTTGTCTCCTATGTCAACGGGCTGTTGGCCAAAGCCTGATCGGTTCGGCTTCGCTCACCGTCGAAGGGCACCACGATCTCAATCGAAGCCCCCAATCATGTAGTGGCGGGCTTTATGCCCGCCTATTTGGGCGGGGATGAACCCCGCCCCTACAATTCCTGGTGGCGGCTATGGGGCCCATGGGGGCGTCTTCATTCCTTCTCCACCCGGCAGAGGAGGCCGGTGTGGGGCCAGCCGCCTATCTCCGGGTTACAGAACTCGGGCCCGTCCGGGCAGAGCACATTGGCATTGGACTCAAAGACCCCGAAGAGCTCCGGATCAGCCTCCTTGCGCTCCGGGAACCACCATCCGTGGTCCGCATCGGCCATACGCGGGTCCACCCTGTCGGAGAGGTGCAGGCGCATGCGGACGCTCCCCCGGGGGGTCACGACACGGGTCCAGTCGCCCTCGGTCAGAGACATCTTTCCAGCCGTCTCCGGGTGAAGGGTGACCAAGGGGTCGGGCCGCTTTTCCCGGGCCGCCTTGATCTGCCGCTGTTCGGAGTGGTACATGGGCATGAACCGGCTTCCGGTGATGAGGACAAGGGGATAGTCCCTGAACAGGGCAGGGTCGCCCGAGGGGCTGTGGGGCATCTCCCTGTAGAGGGGGAGGGGC
>JAZDGZ010000393.1:0-6521 GCA_043806375.1 Pseudomonadota bacterium
CCGGCCACCACCCTGTCGGGCGGTGAGGCACAAAGGGTAAAACTCTCCAGGGAATTAAGCAGACGGGGGACCGGCAGGACCCTCTATCTCCTTGACGAGCCGACCACCGGGCTTCATTTTGCCGATATCAAGCTGCTCCTGCAGGTCCTGAACCACCTTGTGGAGTTGAACAATACGGTGGTGGTCATAGAGCATCATTTGGATGTGATAAAGACGGCCGATCACATCATCGATCTCGGCCCTCATGGAGGGAATGGAGGGGGGTATCTGGTGGCGGCCGGGACACCTGAGGAGATCTCGAAGGTGAAGGAATCCTTCACCGGGCAATTCCTTAAAAAAATCCTCGCAGGTCAAAATACCCGGCGAGAGGGTTGAACTCAAAAGGGACCGGCCTGAGATCGGCAGAGCCTTCCCTTTTTGGCACCGTATCGTTAACGGCCTCTTCATTGAAGCGGGCGGGCTCTATGTGCCCGCCCGCAAATCTCCTGATGATCGGAAAGGGATCAACGCAATTCCTCATCCGCCCGCATGTGAGGACGGTAAAGGAATCCACCGACTATAGACCCCCTCCTTCGGGGTTCTGCGCCTTAAGCCCCGAAGCTCTTGACGATAGCGTCCAACATTGGACCCAGATCCGGAATCTTGAAAACAAGGATAAAGCAGATCAGCAGGGTATAAATACACAGGGACTCAATCAGGGCCAGACCGATAATCATGGTGGTCATGATCTTCCCTCCCGCCTCAGGATTTCTGGCCGTTCCCTGGAGTGCTGCGCTAATGGCATTTCCCATTGCGAGGCCAGTGCAAGATGCGGCAACGGCTATTCCGAACCCGCATGCGAGGGCGATTGCTACAAAGGACCATAACCCCGCAGCCTGCGCCGACCCTTCCGCTGCCATAGCAACCGTAGCCGTTCCCAAGACCAGACCCACGCTCAACATTCCGATGACACTCTTCTTTGACATCTTATACCCCCCTATATTTTTTCCTTTTACCATAATCATTTTCCACAAGCGGCCTTCCGCCCATTCAGATTGGTCACGCGGTCGCCCCAAGCGGCTAGTGGGCCTCCTCCATGGCGCCGGCAAAGTAGACGATGGAGAGAAGCATGAAGACCACTGCCTGAATGAAACTGACCAGTATTCCCAAAAACAGGACGGGAAGCGGGGCCAGATAAAGTCCTGCAAGAGCAAACAGGATACCTAGAATCTTCTCTTTTCCAAAGATATTCCCGAAGAGCCGCACGCTCAGGGACATGACCCTTGCCAGGTGACCAATGATCTCGATGATCAGCATGATTGGCGTCAAAAGCCAGGAAGGGCCCAAAAAATGTTTGATATATTTCTTCCCATGAAACTTGATGCCAATGGCATGGGTCAAGATGAATGTGCAGGCAGCCAATGAAAGGGTCGTATTGAGATTGGCGGTAGGTGAGAAAAAGCCGGGAATGAGGCCGAGGAGGTTGGAGACCAAGATATACAGAAAAATGGTGCCGATAAAGGGGAAGAAGGCCCTCCCTTCCGGCCCGGTGATCTCCACCATGAAGTCCTCCAGCCCTTGGACGACCAACTCCAACAGGCTTTGTCCCTTCCTCGGAATCAGCTGTATCCCCCTGCCGAGGAGGAGGGCCCCGACGATCAAGATCGCCATGACCAGCCAGGAGTGAAGCACGTGGGACATCTCATGGGCAAAGTGACCCATCCCAAGACCGCTCAGGATTTCCACCAGGAAATAGTAATGATGCTCCATGCCTTAGATTGCCTCCCCCGCCTTTGTTTTCATGGCCATATGAATACCTAAGAGAGTGATGCTGAATACCACGGTCGAAAGTCCCACGGCCAGACCTACCGGATCGACCCGTCCGTCAGCAATCAAGAGATAAATGATTACCCCCAAGGCCAAGAAGCGAACATAATATTTGGCAATGATGCCCACCTTGGCGCTTCCCGTGCTCTCTCCAGGGGAAAAGGCGCCACATATCGTGTGCTGCAACACGTTGAAGTTGGCTATGATAATCAGTCCCCCCAAAATCACCCCTGTGGTGAAACGCGGGCTCATGACAAAAAAGCTCACGGAAGACAGGACGAAGAGGGTGAGCCAGTTGATCATCTTTATTATTTTGTAGAGCGTCTTCCAGTCCATTCCGACCCACCGAACGTCACATATCCTTTTTGAGCCTCTTGTACATGATTTGAAGGTTCCTGAAAGCGGCTGCAATACCGAACCCCATGAAGACAAAAAAAAGCCAAGGCCCGGTTTGGAACTTGGTGTCCAGATAATGGCCGATGATGGCCCCTATCCCGACCGACAGCGCCATGGACAGGCCCACAGTGCTGAGATAACCCAGGGTTCTGATTAGTTTCTTGGTGTCCTTGTCCATCTAGGAAAAAATAGGGCAACCTGTTGCCCTCGCTCTGGAGCCGGTTTGTTTGCGGCCTGTCTCTATCACAGGTTTTCCGGCAAAGTCAAACAATTTTTCAAGGGCCCTTGGCTCGCAACGAAGCGAAACTTCGCTTGGCACAACTGATGGTCTGATCCAGGATCTCCGTATCGTGTTTGGCGGAGATAAACCAGGCTTCAAAAGGAGACGGGGCAAGGTAAATGCCTTGTTCGAGCATACTCCTGTAAAAGTTCCTAAACATCCGGCCATCGCTAGCCTTGGCAGAAGCAAAATCCCTCACCTTTCCGGCCGTGAAAAAGAGGGATCCCATGGAACCGACCCGATTGACGGCCACCTCCAGGCCTGACGATCTGGCTGCCTCCTCAAGTCCGGAAAAAAGGGTATGCCCCTTTTCATCGAGGTCATGATAGATCTTGCCTTTTTGGAGCTCTTTTAGGGTTGCGAGGCCTGCCGACATGGCGAGGGGATTTCCGGATAGCGTCCCGGCCTGATAAATATTTCCCTCAGGGGCCATCTTCTCCATGATCTCCCTCCTGCCGCCGTAGGCCCCTACAGGCAAACCGCCGCCGATGATCTTTCCCAGGCAGGTCAGATCGGGCATGATCCCGTAAAGTTCCTGGGCCCCTCCCGGGGCCACCCTGAATCCGCTGATCACTTCATCAAAGATGAGCAACGCATGATGCTTCAAGGTCATGTCCCTGAGGCCCTCCAGGAAGGCCTTATCGGGGACCGTAACCCCCATGTTTCCCGGGATCGGTTCAACAATGACCGCCGCTATTTCCGGGCCGAATTTCTCCATAGCCTCGACAAAGGCCTCCAGATTATTGAAGGAGAGGGAGAGGGTATGCCTGGCCAGGTCCGCGGGCACCCCCGGGCTTCCCGGAATGCCGAAAGTGGCCACACCCGAACCGGCTGAAACAAGCAGGCTGTCCACATGTCCATGATAGCAGCCCTCAAACTTGATGATCTTCTCTCTCCCTGTGTATCCCCTTGCGAGACGGACGGCGCTCATGGTGGCTTCGGTCCCCGAATTCACCATCCTGACCATCTCGATCGAGGGCACCATTTCAACAATGGTCTCCGCCATCTCCACTTCCAATTCCGTTGGAGCACCGTAACTGGTCCCCAGGGAAATTCGTTCCTGCAGCGCCTTGACGACCCCGGGATGGGCGTGGCCGAGTATCATGGGTCCCCACGAACAGACGTAATCAATGTAACGCCGTCCCTCTGCGTCCCACAAGTGACAGCCTTCTGCCCTGGCGATGAACTGAGGATCCATGCCCACCGCCTTCCCTGCCCTCACAGGACTGTTGACGCCGCCAGGGATTACCTTTTTCGCCCGTTCAAACAGCTCTCTGGAATTTGCTTCCATCGCTTCTCTCCGTCTCCTGATTTCTCAAAGACCACCACGAAAGCACGAAACGAGAAAAGCACGAAAACCCGAATCTTTCTTCTTTTCGTATCTTCTTTCCTTTCGTGTTTTCGTGACCCCTTCTTGGTATTCCATTCCTCGCAAAAGGCCACACGCCACTCACAACAAACGAATCAAAAATATTGCATACTGGTCTTCTTGAATTCCTTTTCGCTGAACAGCAAGGTATATTCCTTGATCCCCGTTTTTTCTGACATCCTCTCGGCGATCCTGTGACACCCCTCGTCGTTATCCCCGTGGACCATGGTGTAGAGGTTGTATTTCCAGTCCTCGTGTGTCCGCCTCTGATAGCAGTGCGTGACCTCCCGAAACTCGGCCATAGCCCTCCCCACCTCCTCGATCCTCTCCTCCGGCACTATCCAGGCGACCATGGCATTGGCGCTGAAGCCGGCTTCCTGATGGCGCAGGGTGGCCCCGAATCTTCTGATGATGCCCTCTCTCTTCAGAGACCGGACCTTTTGAAGGAATTCCTCTTCGGTGATTCCCAGTTTTCTCGCCAGAATGGCGAAGGGCCTCGGGTCGATGGGCAGGTCCCCCTGAATGAGCTGTATCACGCTCTTGCCCAATTCATCGATCATGATCGAATCAACACCTCCCGGGTTTGTCCTGTGAAAAATCTCCTCATAAAGATGTCGCCGGCAGCCTGCCGGGGTGAAGAGTCCAAGCCCCGAATCATCCAATAGGCGATTCTACTCAAAGTCGTTCAGGGTTGTAAAGGGGTCTTGCCCACAGGATGCATGAAAAAGCGACCGGAGGCTCTCATAAGGCTTGAAAATTCGCCGCAGATCTTATATATGTTGTGGACGCCTTTTCAGCGGCCAAGATCCGTTTTGCCTCCAAAACAGGCTCGGAAGCAAGGTGCCGGTGCCTTGCGCCGCCGGTGAGGCAAACCGTTTCCACTTGTTTTTGAAAAAGAGACAATTCTTCATGATGTCCGGATACCTGAAAATAGTCGAGCAGAGGATTAGAGAAGCCCAGGTAAAGGGGGAGTTCGATAACCTCCCCGGGCAGGGAAAACCATTGACCCTTGAAGATGACCGCCATATTCCGGAAGACCTTCGGCTGGCCTATAAGATCCTGAAAAACGCGGATTGCCTTCCGCCTGAAGTGGAGGAGAAGAAGGAGATCAGGCAGATGGAGGACCTGCTGGCCGGTGTCCCCGACGAAAACGAGAGATACCGGCTGATCAAGAAGATTAATTACAGGATCATGAAACTGAACGTGATGGGCAAGAAATCCCCCCTTCTTGAAGAAAAGCAGATCTATTACAGAAGACTCGTTGACAAAATCGGGCAAAAATAGGAATCCCCTTCAGGTGGGTGTCCGATAACCAAAATCCGATTACGAAAAATACGAAGACACGAAAAGAGTCATTTTCGTTTCTTCGAGCTTACCTCATTTCGTGTTTTCGTGGTTCAGATTTTGTTTTTTTCTTCTTTCCTTGTTTCGTGTTTTCGTGGTTCAGATTTGCTGTCCATGTTTCGTCGGACAGCCTCTTAGCTGACGATAAGGTGCGAGGAGATCCCGTTCATGGATATGAAAAGGGACTATTATGAGGACGTGCAGATCTTCAGCTCCGGGGTAGTCCTCTTCTGGTTCGGGGTCCTCGTTGTCTTTCTTGCCCTGTTTCCGTTTCTCTTTAAGAACTATTATGTTTACGTGGCCAATTATATGGCCATAAACGTCCTGGTGGCCATAGGCCTCAATCTCCTGGTCGGATACACAGGACAGATTTCTTTGGGGCATGCGGGGTTTTTCGCCATCGGCGCCTACGGCACGATCGTCCTCATGTTGAAACTCCACCTGCCCTTCCTTCTTGCCCTGCCGATCGCCGCCCTGGCCACCGCCTTCTTTGGTTTCCTCCTCGGCCTGCCTGCCCTTCGTCTGGAGGGGCCTTACCTGTCTATTGCCACCCTCGGCTTCGGGCTTACCATCACCCGGGTGATCGGAAGGATCGACCTTTTTGGCGGCCGACAAGGCCTGCACGCCCCCGAGCTGACCATCGGGCCATGGCATCTGGATACGGACAGGGATTTCTACTACCTTCTGATGACCATCACGGTCATCCTCGCCATCGCCGCCCGAAACCTTGTCAAGACCCGGGTGGGCCGGGCCTTTGTGGCTATCCGGGACGCCGACATCGCTGCCGAGACCATGGGGGTCAATATCATGTACTACAAGACCCTAGCGTTCGCGGTGAGCGCCTTTTACACAGGGCTGGCAGGAGGTCTCTATGCCTTTGTCCTGCGCTTCATTGAACCGGAAATCTTTAGCCTTTTGATGTCCATTCTCTTTCTGGCCATGGTTGTTGTCGGCGGTTTGGGTTCTATCTTCGGCTCCATCGCGGGCGCCTGCCTTCTTTCTTGGTTGGACCTCGAACTGCGCAACATCCTCAGTATTCCCTACATCGGAGGATGGCTGGAGCTATTATCCAGGAGCTATTTTTCGATTACAGGCGTTTCGAACATACAGTTTATTCTCTACGGCCTGATCATGGTTCTCATCATGTTGTTTGAACCCCTCGGGCTCTACGGATTCTGGATTCGTACCAAGATCTACTGGAGGACTTGGCCCTTTTAGTTCGTCGCTGGTCAACAACAGACAACCTGCTACCCAGGGGTTAACATGAAAAGCAGACCACGAAATCACGAAAAGGACGAAGACACGAAATAAAATAATTCTGTCCTT
>JAZDGZ010000394.1:0-2607 GCA_043806375.1 Pseudomonadota bacterium
GGTCAAATTCGAGAGGACCGTGGATATGCGATTTGTGGGACAAGGGTCAGAGATCAACGTGCCCTTTCCTGAAAAGGCTTTCACGTCCCTGAAGAGAGAGGAGATCCGGGACCGCTTTGACCGGATCTATGAGAAGCTCTATGGCCGGACCTATCCGGATTCGGCGGTGGAGTTCATCAATTTCAAGGTGCGGGCGAGTCTTCCTGAACGGCTCTTCCAATTTTCCAAGCTCGAAGTGCAGGGCCGGTCTCTCAAGGATGCGATCAAAGGCCGGCGGCCGGCCTATTCCGCCATGGCCAAAGATTTTATTCCCTACACCGTCTATGACAGGTACCGGCTGTTTCCCGGGGCCGAATTCAAAGGCCCTGCCATCATCGAAGAGAGGGAGTCGACGGTCATTGTGGGGGAGGATGCGGCTGTAACTGTGGATGGATACGGGTTTCTGTGGGTTGATTTGGGGACCGTGCAAGGCTCGAAACCAAAGAAGATGAAGAAGGGAAGTGCGAAAGCCCAACCTAAAGCCGTTGAAGCAAAGAAGTCGGAGGGCAAGAAAGCTGGAATCAAGAAAGCCGCTTCTGCACGCAAAGCCAAAGAATCTTAAGGCTAAGTACAGGGATTAATAAATACACTAACGTATTCACCGCTGAGACGCAGAGGACACAGAGGCGCATCTATTTTTTCGTCTATCGGGAGATACCGATAGACGAAAATAGCCATGAGCAAGCTCGGGATAAGCCATTGTTCCTCTCAGTCCCCAACAACAGAAATGACTGATATTGTGAGTATGGATAACTGTTTTCAACACAAACTTCACAGTCATTTCTGTTTATGATGATCTTAGGACGGAATATTTTTGTTTGTCCCGTTCTGAGAGCGGGGCAAACAAAAAGTTTTCTCTGCGTCCTCTGCGTCTCTAGCGACCCGGAAGGGGAGCGGGTGGTGCCAACAACCTCAGGAGCAAGTTATGCCACGCAAGTTCGATCCAATCACTCTCGAGATACTCTGGCGAAGGCTGATTTCCGTCGTGGATGAGGCGGACAGCACGGTCGCTCGAACCGCTTTTTCGAGTCTTCTCAGGGATGCCCACGACTATACCTGCATGTTCACGGACCGCAAGGGCCGGGAACTTGCCCAGGGAAGCTTTGCCACCCCCGGCCAGTCAGGGGCCATGGCCCTGGGGATCAAGAATCTCGTCAACAAGCTGCCGGCGGACGGCTATCGTCCCGGAGATGTTTTCATTACCAACGACCCGTGGGCGCTTGCAGGGCATCTCAATGACGTCTGCGTCATGAGCCCTGTTTTTTACAAGGGAAGTATCGCGGCCTTTACGGCCTGCGTCTTTCATCATTCAGATATCGGGGGCCGCGTCTCCTCCGACAACCATGAGGTCTTTGAAGAGGGCCTTTTCATCCCCCCGGTCAAGCTCTATGATGGGGGCGTGCTCAATGAATCGGTGATGGAGATGATTCGCTGGAATGTCCGGACTCCGGATGAAGTGATCGGGGACATTCGCTCCCAGATCGCCGCCAATCATGTGTGCGCCGAGAAGATTCGGCAGCTGCTGGAGGATAATCATCTGGAGGGGTTGGACGATCTGGCGGATGAAATCATCGGCCGCACCGAAAGGAGCCTGAGGAAGGCGATTGAACGGGTTCCCGACGGCTTCTACCGCGCAGAGGGCGTCGTCGAACAGATGGAAGGCAAGGAAGATATCGTGATCAAGGCGGCGGTGGAGGTGAGGGGAAGCGACATCATCGTGGATTTTGAGGGGTCTTCCCCGCAGGTTGATTGGGGGGGGAATGTGACCTATAATTTCACCTATGCCTATGTCCACATGGCGGTAAAGAGCATGTTCGACCCGGATATCCCCAACAATGACGGCTGCGCAAGACCCATCACCCTGAAGGCCCCCGAAGGGACGGTGGTCAACTGCATGTTCCCCGCCGCTGTGGCGGCAAGGATGCAGATCGGCCATTTCATGACGGAGATTATCTACAGGGCCCTGTCCGGGGCGGTCCCCGACCGGGTGATTGCGGCAAGCGGCGGCACCCCGGCCACCATGAATGTCTTCTACGGACGGCGAAACACAGGAAAACCATGGCACAGCGTGATCATCAGAGGCGGGGGCATGGGCGCAGGCGGTCATGCGGACGGGCACTATGTATCCATATTTCCGGCAAACGGGGCCAACACCCCTGTAGAGATATTTGAAAGCGACACCCCTCTTCTTGTGGAAAGACGCGAGCTTCTCCCCGATTCGGGGGGCCCCGGCAGGATGAAAGGGGGTCTGGGCCGGCGGGTGGTGTTCAGGGTCCCCGACGATGCCTATGCGCCGATCCCGCCGGTTAAGCTGGGGATACAGTCGGGAAGATATCGATATCCTCCGGAGGGACTCTTCGGCGGCAAACCCGGGGCCAGGGCCCGATTTCTGGTCAACGACAAGGCCGGCAACCCCTACGGGCTTACCCAGTTGAAACCGGGGGATGTGGTCATTATGGATGCGGCAGGGGGTGGGGGATATGGCAATCCTCTGGAGAGGGACCCTGACCTGGTTGAACAGGACGTGCTGGAAGGTTATGTGACGCCCGAACTGGCCAAGAAGGATTA
>JAZDGZ010000395.1:0-3617 GCA_043806375.1 Pseudomonadota bacterium
CCCCAACATATCCCATTAAAGAGGGCTTATCCCGAAATACAGGAGGGAGACATGACTGCATTGCTTGTACTGCTCGGCCTTGTCGTGATAGTGGTCGTCGCGTGCATCGTTATCTACAATAATCTGATCACGCTTCGTAACCACTTCAAGAATGCCTACAGTCAGATCGACGTCCAGTTGAAGCGGCGTTATGATCTCATTCCCAATCTCGTTGAAACAGCAAAGGGCTATATCAAACACGAGCGTGAGACCCTCGAGGCGGTCATTAGCGCCCGCAACCGGGCAAGCGCGGCCAATCAGAGGGCGGCGGCCAGTCCGGGCGAACCAGCGGCCATGCAAGGCGTGATCGGCGCGGAGGCCGCGTTGACGGGCACCCTGGGGCGCCTGTTTGCCCTGGCCGAGCAGTATCCGGACCTCAAGGCCAACCAGACCATGTCCCAGTTGATGGAGGAACTCAGTTCAACGGAAAACAAGGTGGCCTTCGCCCGGCAGGCCTATAACGATGCCGTCATGGCCTACAATATCTCACGGGAAAAATTTCCGAATGCCCTCATTGCGGGGTCCTTTGGTTTCAAGGAGGCCATACTCTTCGAGATTTCGACCCCTGAAGAGCGAGAGGCTGTGAAGGTCTCCTTCTAAGTTCCATCCGGCTTACCCTATGTCATCCCGGCGCAGCACCATGGATTTTTTTGATAGCCAGGAGGCGGCGAAGAAAAAGACGACGCTGCTCTGCCTGTATTTTATCCTTGCCCTCTGCCTTATCATTTGCGGCGTCTATCTGGCCATCGTGGTTGGATGGAGCCTCTCCGTTGAAAAGATGGCTCACCCTTTGAACCCTGCCCTCTTCCTTTATGTAACCGCCGGTGTGCTGAGCGTGGTGTTGATCGGCAGCCTTTACAAGATCATCGTCCTTTCCAAAGGCGGCGCCAAGGTGGCTGAAATGCTCGGGGCCACACCCGTTGATCCGGGGACCACTGATCCGGATGAGAGAAAGCTTCTAAACGTGGTTGAAGAGATGGGCATTGCCTCCGGGATCCCTGTGCCCCGGGTCTTTGTGCTTCGGCTCGAAAAGGGCGTCAATGCATTCGCCGCAGGGCTGACGCCGGGTGATGCGGTCGTGGCCGTGACCCGGGGATGTATGGACCGGCTCACCCGGGATGAACTGCAAGGGGTCGTGGCCCATGAATTCAGCCATATCCTGAACGGGGACATGCGGCTCAATATCCGCCTCATGGGTATCATCAATGGTATCCTGGTGATAGCCATGATCGGGAGGGCGGTCCTTCGCGGCATGTCTTCGAGCAAATCCCGTTCGTCGAGCAAGAAGGGGGGCGGAGGGCTGCCCGTGCTGGTTCTGGGGCTGATCCTCATCCTGGTAGGCTATATCGGGGTCCTTTTCGGAAAGTTGATCAAGGGCGCCGTGTCCAGGCAGCGGGAATTCCTCGCCGATGCGGCGGCGGTTCAGTTCACGAGGAACCCCTCCGGGATTTTGGGGGCACTCAAGAAGATCGCAGGGGTTGACGAGGGTTCCCGCATCAGAGAACGCCACGCGGAAGAGGCAAGCCATCTCTTCTTTGCAAACGGCCTTCCAAAGGCCTTTGTCCGATGGCTTTCCACCCATCCACCCATCGAAGAACGGATGAGGCGAATTGACCCCGTCTTCAAAGGCAGCTTACCCGAGGATGCGGCAGGAACGACAGGGCCTGCCCCGGAACCCGATGGAGAGGCACTCCCTTCGTTTCTGGCGGCCCGTGAGTTATCCCCCGATCAACTCGTATCTCAGGTGGGAAATCCTCATCCTGAACATCTGGCCTTTGCGAAAAAGATCATCACTGATCTTCATCCCCTCGTCTCTGAAGCAGCCCACGAGCCCTTCGGCGCGAGGGCACTCCTCTATTGCCTTCTCATGGACCGGGACGAAGGGGTGCGAAGCGCCCAGATCAAGAGGCTGGAGTCCCATGCAGACCCTGCCGTGATGCGTCATACCCGAATGCTTCTTCCCCTAGTGGATACTCTTGCCCGGGGGTACAGGTTGCCTCTGGTGGATCTCAGCATTCCCACATTGAAGAATCTCTCCCCCAATCAATACAGGATATTCAGAGAAAACGTGAGGCACCTGGTGGAAGCGGACCAGGGAATCAGCCTTTTTGAATATGTGATCCGGCAGATCCTCGTCCACCATCTCGATCTCTTTTTCAGGGAGAAAAGGGCCCACAGGGTCAAGTACCACCTCTTTGATCAGGTCCAGGTCGAGTCGAGAGAACTCCTCTCCATCCTTGCATGGCAAGGGAACAGGGATGCCTCCGCTGCTGAGAGGGCCTTCCAGGCGGGTATGAATGAACTCGCCGCAGACAGGACCTTCTCCATACTCACCAGAGAAGAATGCCATCTCAGGCTCCTGGACTCCGCCCTTGGGAGGCTGGCCGAAGCCTCGCCCCACCTCAAGAGGGGTCTCCTCAAGGCATCTGTTCAGTGTGTCAGCACGGACAGGATGATCACCGTCCACGAGGCGGAACTGATCCGGGCCATAGCCGACTCCCTCGATTGTCCCATTCCCCCGATCTTCCCCGGCAGGCGTGAGTCATGACTGATGGGACTGCCCATTTCCAACCGTTTCGCCGAGCCCCCGCGACATACAGCCCCTTTTCCGGCCGTGTAAAAATCCGGGGCCCGAGGGCTCGGCTTTGGTCTAAGCCCAAAGGGTATGATTTGCTGTTGCGGCGTTGGCAAAATCCGAAATCCCAATCTCGAAATTCGAAACAAATTCAAATACCAAATGTCCTAATGACAAAAACACCATCGTCATACCAATACGCCTTTTGTTTCGAGCATTTGAATTTGGGGCATTATGTATTGTTTCGGATTTCGTATTTCCTGCTTCGGATTTAGGGCCTTTTCATTTCTCAAGGCAGAGCCAATGACCTCTAACCTGGCCCAGAGGACCAGGTTTTCCGCGTTAGAAAATAAATGCGAAGGCGGGGTGCCCCACATAGCAGTGTTGCGTCTCACATACATCTTGACTTGAATGTCATTTCGAACAAAGTGAGAAATCTTGCTTTTCAGGATACTCAAAAGATCTCTCCCGGAGTTTACCCTGAGCCTGTCGAAGGGGTCGAGATGACAACTTATTTCCGAGACGGCGCACCAGCAGGTTGCCTAAAAACCCCTGCCAGGGCAATGGGTCTTTCCCTAACTCTCCTTTACCTCGATTTTGACCATGAGGTCACCCTGCTCAACGGCATTGACGACCGCCTGTCCCTCAATGACCTTTCCGAAGACCGTATGACGGCCGTCGAGGTGCGGCTGAGGCGAATGGGTGATGAAAAATTGACTCCCATTGGTATTCGGCCCCGCATTCGCCATGGAGATCACCCCTGTCTCGTGCCTCAGCGGATTTCCTTTCAACTCGTCCTCAAAGCGATACCCCGGGCCTCCCCTGCCGGTCCCTTCAGGGTCCCCACCCTGGATCATAAAATGGCTGATAACCCGGTGAAACGTGATCCCATCGTAGAAACCTTCCCTTGCCAGGAAGACAAAGTTGTTGACCGTATTGGGGGCGTGTTGAGGATAAAGCTCAAGCTCTATGTTTCCCTTGTCGCTCTCCACCACCGCCCTGT
>JAZDGZ010000396.1:0-8356 GCA_043806375.1 Pseudomonadota bacterium
GGCAGCCAGTTGAGGCAACCCCTCTTTGAGTTTTCCGGGGCCTGTCCAGGCTGCGGAGAGACGCCTTACATCAAGGTCATCACCCAGCTTTTCGGCGACCGCATGCTGATTGCCAACGCGACGGGTTGTTCCTCCATCTACGGTGGTTCGGCGCCGAGCTGCCCTTACACGGTCAATGAGGAAGGTCACGGACCGGCCTGGGCCAACTCCCTTTTCGAAGACAATGCCGAATACGGCTTTGGCATGGCACTGGGCGTCTCCCAGAGACGTGAAAAACTGGCCGACCTCATCCGTGAGGCTATGAAGGCCGATCTTTCGGAGGAATTGAAGGAGGCCTTAGGCCTATGGCTCGATAATAGGGACGATGCGGACAAGTCAAAGGAATACGGCAGGAAAATTGAGGAACTCATTGAAATGGAGATCACTGAAAAAACCCCTCCTGCCGACTCCCTGCTCTTTGAAATCCTTGAACGAAGTGACTATCTGACCAAGAAATCCATATGGGTCTTCGGTGGGGACGGCTGGGCCTATGACATCGGATATGGCGGCCTCGACCATGTCATCGCCATGGGGCAGGACATCAACATCCTCGTGCTCGATACCGAGGTGTATTCGAATACCGGCGGACAATCGTCGAAAGCGACTCCCACGGGAGCGGTCGCCAAATTTGCGGCCAGCGGCAAGCCTCTTCAGAAGAAGGATCTGGGCAGAATGGCCATGACCTACGGCTACGTCTATGTCGCCTCCGTGGCCATGGGTGCGAGCCAGACCCAATTCATGAAGGCCCTGGTGGCGGCTGAAAGCTATCAGGGGCCCTCCCTCATCATTGCCTACTCCCCATGCATCAACCATGGCATCAACATGGGCAGGAGTCAGCACGAGGGGAAAAAAGCCGTGGAGACAGGGTACTGGCCCCTCTACCGGTTCGATCCCAGACTCAAGGAGGAGGGGAAAAACCCCTTTATCCTCGACTCGAAAGAACCCGTCGGTGATTTCAAGGAGTTTCTCATGGGCGAGGTGCGCTATTCGAGCCTGACAAGAACATTCCCGGAGAAGGCGGAAGAGCTGTTTGATAAGGCCGAAGCGGAGATGAAGGACCGATTCGAGACCTACAAGCGATTGGCCAGCTAGTTTCCATCTAGAAATGGCCCTTTTCAACATCTCGGCGCGAGGATGTTTCAATGTCAGAAGGATTTGTATACCAGGATCCCTTCCCTCTGGGTGAGGAGACGACCGAGTATCGCCTTCTCACAAAAGATTATGTTTCAACCGCGATCTTTCACGGCAGAGAGGTCACGACCATAGCCTACGACGGCCTGGCAAACCTCGCAGAGGCTGCCTTTAAGGATATGGCCCACCTGTTAAGGACATCCCATCTGGAACAACTTGCTAAGATCTTGGATGACCCGGAGGCATCTGAAAACGACAGGGTTGTGGTCTTTGAAATGCTCAAGAACGCTGTCATTGCCGCCGAGGGGGACTTCCCCATGTGTCAGGACACGGGGACGGCGATCGTGATCGGCAAGAAGGGACAAGGGGTCTGGACAGGGTATTCGGACGAAGAGGCACTCTCCAAGGGCATTTTCGAGGCCTTCAGGAAAAACAACTTCCGTTTCTCCCAGATGGCCCCCCTGACTATGGTTGATGAGAAAAACACAGGCTCCAATCTACCGGCACAAATCGAGCTTTATGCAACCCAGGGCGACACCTACAAATTCCTCTTCTTGGCAAAAGGGGGCGGCTCAGCCAATAAGACCTTCCTCTATCAGGAAACGAAGGCCGTTCTTAACCCCGATGCCCTCCTGACTTTCATGACCCAAAAAATGAAATCCCTTGGCACCGCTGCCTGTCCCCCTTATCACCTCGCCTTTGTGGTGGGTGGGACTTCCGCTGAAGCCGCTCTCAAGACGGTCAAGCTGGCCTCCGCCCGTTATCTGGACGACCTGCCCGAGACGGGCAATGCTCAGGGCCGGGCCTTCAGGGATAAGCCACTGGAACAAAGACTGCTCAAGGCTTCTAGAGACTTGGGTATCGGCGCCCAGTTCGGAGGGAGACACTTCTGTCTTGATGTGCGGGTTATCCGTCTTCCCAGGCACGGCGCCTCCTGCCCCGTCGCGCTGGGGGTCAGCTGCAGCGCCGACAGGAACATCAAGGCCAAGATTTCGAAGGATGGGATCTTTCTCGAGAAGCTTGACACCCATCCCGCTCGGTTTCTCCATGAACCTGAGTGGTCCGGGCAAGACGCCGTTTCCATCGACCTTGAACGGCCCATGTGGGAGATCCGTGCCATTCTGAGCCGATATCCCGTAGCCACCCGTCTCGTTCTCAATGGAAGGATTGTGGTGGCCAGAGATATCGCCCACGCCAAGCTGAAAGAACGGCTGGACCAAGGCGGAGCCCTTCCTTCATATTTCCGGGATCACATCATATACTATGCCGGTCCGGCAAGGGCCCCGGAGGGATACCCTTCCGGCTCCTTCGGCCCCACGACCGCCGGAAGGATGGACCCCTACGTCCCCCTATTCCAGAGACTCGGGGGATCTATGGTCATGCTGGGGAAAGGAAATCGCTCTGCAGTGGTCAAAGAGGCCTGCAAGAAATATGGTGGATTCTATCTGGGCTCAATCGGCGGACCGGCAGCCCGCTTGGGCAAAGAGTGCATCACCGGCATGGAGACCCTCGAATACCCCGAACTCGGAATGGAAGCCATTTTCATGATTACCGTCAAGGACTTCCCCGCTTTTGTCATCACCGATGACAAGGGGAACGATTTCTTTGATCGTCTCCTGGGCTGATCCGGGGATCTGCACAAAAAAATCAACCAAAAGTATTTCTAAGTAGAGGGCAAAATGCTGGATCACCTTTTTTCACCATTTCTCATCAAGGATCGTCACCTTACCAACCGGATCGTCATGCCGGGGCTGGCATCCTTCCTCACAGAAAACGACGGTTCAATGGGGGATAAAAGCATCGAGCACTATAGAAAACGCGCCGGCGGCGGGCCTGCCATGGTCATTGTGGAGGCCTGCGCCGTCTCGCCTGATGGGATCGTATCACCGAACCAGGCAAGGATATGCGACGACAGGTTTATTGAGGGTCTCTCACACATTGCGAGCGTCATGAGGTCCGAAGGCGCCGTTCCGGCCATCCAGATCCACCATTGCGGAAGGCAGACACCGGCCAGGGTTATCAAACAAAAACCCCTTGCCCCTTCAAATCTCCCCTGCCCTACGATTAGCGGCGATGTCGAGCCCCTGACCGTGAACGGGATTCAGGAAATCGTCTACAACTTCGGGGTTGCCGCCATGAGAGCCGTTCAAGCCGGCTTCGATCTGATCGAGATCCATGGCGCTCACGGTTATCTCATCAATCAATTCTTATCGAGGTTTTCGAACATACGGGAAGACCGGTACGGCGGGGATACCGCCGGAAGGGCTCAATTTGCCGTTGACATCGTCCGTGAAGTGAGAAAAAGGGTTGGGGAACACTTCCCGATCTCCTTCAAGATCAGCGCCCAGGAGTTTGTCCCCAACGGCCTCACGGTCCCTGAAAGCATCGAGGTCCTCAGGCATATCGTCCCGGCCGGTGTTGATCTCATACAAGTATCGGCCGGAAACGATGCAACGCCTGAATGGACCTGCCAACCCATGTTTATGGAAAAGGCCTGTCTCGCCGATTCGGCGGGAGAGATCAAGAAGGCGTTTCATATTCCGGTGATGGCTGTGGGGAGGATCAACGATCCCCTTGTCGCTGAAGATATTGTGGCCCGGGGGAAGGCGGATCTGGTCGGCATAGGCAGGGGTCTGTTGGCCGATCCCGAGATGCCCAATAAGGCAAAACAAGGACAGCTTGATGATATCAGGATTTGCATCGCCTGCAATACCTGCATGGAGTCTATCTTTCGAAAAGGCCGCGTGGAATGCCTGGTGAATCCCAGCCTGGGTAGGGAAAAAGAGATGGAAATTCATCCGGCGGATCCGCCTAAGAAAGTCATGGTCGTGGGTGGTGGGCCCGCGGGATTGCATGCGGCTTGCGTCGCTGCCAGCAGAGGCCATGACGTCGATCTTTATGAAAAACATTCTCGGCTCGGGGGCCAATTACTCCTGGGGAGTGTGACGAAATACAAAAAGGAACTTCTCAGCCTGATCGATTTCCAGAAAAAGCAGATCGAGAAGTTCGGAATCAGGACCCACCTTAATCTCGAAGTGACCCCGGATATTATTGAAAGAGAGAAACCGGACGTCGTCATCTTGTCCACAGGGTCCCTTCCAATAAAACCAGCCATCCCCGGCATCGACAAGGCGATCGTCCATACGGTTCCCGAGATCCTCGACCACGATAATCCCGCCAAGATGAAAACGGTTGTGGTCGGCGGCGGGGCTACGGGTTGCGAAGTTGCCCATCATCTCTCTGAAAGCGGCTGCCCCGTGACCATTGTGGAGCAGCTTCCAAAGATCGCGGAGCAAATGGAGTCCATTACGAGAAAGGTTCTAGTCAGGCAGCTTAAAGACAATGGGGTGCAATTCATCACGGGGAGTAAGCTATCAAGGGTAGAAGATCAGGGTGTCTTTATCGTATCAAAAGATGGGAACGAATCGTTCATCGAGACAGAGGCTGTCGTCATAGCCGTTGGAAACACACCCGATAACAGCCTCTACGAAAAGATCGAATCAACCGGAATAAGGGTCTATCAGATCGGTGACTGCCTCGAACCGAGGAGCGCAAAAGCAGCCATATGGGAGGCGGCTGTCATAGGCCGCGCGATTTAGCGGTCAGCTCATCGTAAGCCCTCTGGATCTCCTTAGAAGGGCCAAAACGATCCAAAGTTTCATGACAGTCCCGATGCCTGCTCATGGTTTCCCCGATTTCGCCTCTTTGATCAACTCATCTCCGTATGTATCGAGAAAGACGTCCACATCCTCTTTCCATGCGGGCATGATGTTAATCGCGTGTTTCTTCAAGAGGCGGTTTTCAAGAATACCATTGGGGGGCCTTCTGGCCCTTCTTGAGGATGCCTTCGATCGGCAGGATTCAAAGTTGACCTTTAAGCCTAATTTCTTGATCACGTATTCGGCGTATTCAAAACGGGTGCAATAGTCCTCTGATGTGGCATTAAAGGTCCCTCTCGCATCTACCCCGATCAGTTCGCGTATCTGCAATGCAAGACGGTAGCTCCACGTTGGAGATCCAAACTGGTCATCCGCGATCTTCAGGGGCATTCCCTTCTTCTTTTTAACTGATTCGGCGATAAGGGACTTGATGAAGTTATCGCCATACCTCCCGAACAACCACCCCGAACGGAGAATGATATAGTCAGGGGCGTTTTCCCTCAAGGCGATTTCACTCTCCATTTTGCTGCGGCCGTAGGCTGAGATCGGATCCATGGGATCGTCCTCGAAGTAGGGCTGGGGAATGCTCTTTTCACCGCTGAAAACGTACCCACTGGAAATGTGGATCAACTTACAGTCGTATCTGGCCGAACCTTGTGCCAAGTTGCGTGGACCCTCGACGTTCACCTTTCTCACCATGAAGGACATTTTCTCCTTCTCGCACGCGTCAACGTCTGTGAGGCCTGCACAATTGATAATGATATCAGGTGCCAGGTGCTGCAATTCCTCAATGACCCTGTCCCAACTGGTGATGTCCAACTCTTTCTTATCCGGAGCAACAACCTCGTAATCTTGCTCTAGAACGCTTTTGCAGTCCATGCCAAGCATGCCCTTGCTTCCTATGAGCAGTATTTTCATCTTCAAATCGCCCCCGATTCGATCTTCTATGTCGCCTTTATTGCTTTTACCACAAAAAACGTAAAAAGTCTGCAAGATCTTTATCTTACCTTGCCCTCATCGATTTTCCAGGTGAACCTTCCACCAACCCGGCCCTTCAACTCCCTACAGCCTGTGGCGCAAAGCACCTAACTTTACCCGTATCTGAGGTTGCAATTCTGCTCACAATTTATTATAGTGCTCTCCAATTCGCATGAACTGAGAGCGTCAGATGCCTTTCTCTTCGTGGCATTGGAAGGGGGATCATTGGCGGTTTTTTTTGACCGAAGGACCCAAAAAAACCAAATGGGACGTGCCTCCTTGTCCCTGGGTTTTTAACGGGGAACCCCGTTCCGTGACGTCCTGACCCTGAAGGAAAATTTCCAGTCTCGCCCCAGCGTTGAAAAACACGATCTTGGAATAATGAAGCTAACAGGATTTCATCTGTGAAAAGGCTCATGTCATCTCGCGCTATTTCCGCTAAACAAAAGATTGCCCTTTCCAATATACTCATGATGTGCATCCTCTTCCTCCTGCCCCATACGTCTGCAGCCCAGGAGATCTCCTCCCCACCCGTTCCCAAAGGCCCCATCAGCGAGACCGTAATCCAGGGTATCGAACTCCTGTATGACCTGCAATTTGATAGGGCGGAAGCCCTCTTTTCAAAGGTGGTCGCTCAGAGGCCGAAAGATCCTGCCGGTTATTTCTACCTGGCGATGGTTACTTGGTCACGCCTCTCATCCGGATTCTGGTTGCCGGAAGTGGTCGAGGAATACGGGGATCGGATCGATCGTGTCATAACCGTTGCCAAGACGAAGATCGCAAACAAAGAGGACGATTGTTTCACCTATTTCTATCTGGGAGGCGCCCTGGGGTTCAAGGCACGCTTTGAGTTGATGCAACGGAAATGGCTCTCTTCTTATAATCTCGCCTACGAGGCCATAAAGGCTCTCAAACGCTGTTCTGAAATGGCGCCAACGAATAAGGACTTCCTCCTTGGGTTGGGTATTTTCGACTATTATACGGCACGGCTTTCAGGGGTCCTTAAATTCTTAACCTACCTCTTTCTCCATAAAGGCAATAAGGAAGAGGGACTCAAGAAGCTGCAGATTGTTGCAGATGAGGGGACCTTTTCCAACATAGAAGCAAAAAGCATGCTCATCCACATCTACCTTTTCCTCGAGGAGGATTACCAGAAGGCCCTGCCCCTGACCGAAGAACTGGCCACACGATTTCTGAACAACCCCCGCCACAAATTCTTCGAGGGCGTCATCCATATCAGGATGGGAAATGCTTCGGGCTATAATGAAGCCCTGGCTTACCTTCGTACTCGCAGCCGGAAAGAAGGATCGAGATTGCAGGCGCACATTTGGGGGAATCAGGCCCTCTACCTTGAGGCCTCTTACCATCTCTTTCGCAATGAATACGACCAGGCCAGATCAAAACTGGGGGTTATCCTCTTACAGGCAGACCCTTCGTCGGATCCAAACATGGTCGCATGGCCCCTCTTGAAAAAGGGAATGAGCTATGACCTCGAGGGTAACAGGGAAAAGGCGTTGGAGTATTACAACGGCATCCTGAAAATGGAAAATGGCGCCGGCGCCCAGTTTCTCGCTGAAAAGTACATCAACACCCCTGCTCAAAAAGGGGACCCCTTTCTTGGCTACTGAGGTCATCATGAAGCGGCTCCTGACCGTCTTTATCCTAGTAGGCCTGATCGTTTTTTCCCTTTCCGGCTGTATGCAATTCGCCCTCCGGCTCTCCCCTTCCCTCTTTCCGAACTTGGCCTCCTCTGTCTTTGAGGAGTGCGATCCGGAATTGGCCAAGATGTCCATACCTTCCAACCTGAAGCTCATGGAAGGCTTTCTCAAAAATGACC
The DNA here is from genome assembly GCA_043806375.1 of Pseudomonadota bacterium. GTDB lineage: Bacteria > Desulfobacterota > DSM-4660 > Desulfatiglandales > HGW-15 > JAZDGZ01. The sequence goes on from JAZDGZ010000396.1 coordinate 7,645, forward strand.
CGGAGAATAAGCGTATTCTGACGGCCCTATCCATGGGTTTTGCCGGTTACAGCCAACTCTTTGTCGAAGGGGATGATCCGACGCGCGCCTCTGCCCTCTATGAGCGAGCCAGAGAATACGGCATCAGGGCCCTGGGAGATAAAGGGGTATTTCTTGTCGATCCGCAGGCGGCCGGACTATCAGACCTTAAAGAGGCCCTGGGGCGCCTCGACAGAAAAGATTTTGAGGCCCTGTTCTGGACCACCCTTTCCTGGAATGCCCTGATCAGCCTCAATCTTGACAAGCCCAAGACTCTTTTGCAGATGGCCGCGGCAGAGGCTTGTCTCAGAAGGGTCCTGGAACTGGATCCCCTTTATCTACACGCCCTCCCCCACGTCCTGATGGGCGCCAGCCTCTCGGCCCGCCCCCCCTTGCTCGGAGGAAACCCCGAACAGGCTCGGGCCCATTTCGAGGCGGCCCTCAAGGAGAGCGGCGGGAAATTTTTCTTGACCCAGGTATACTTCGCAAGATACTACGCAGTAAGGACCCAGGATAAAGCTCTATTTGCGAAGGTCCTTCAGGAAGTTGTGGAAGGTGACCCCGGGGGACTCAAAGACGTCTGTCTCATCAACCATGTGATGCAGCAGCGGGCGAAAATCTTACAGAAACAGATGAACGACCTTTTTCTTTAGGAGGAGCCATTGCTCAAGCGTATCTACCCCATCGTCCTCGC
>JAZDGZ010000397.1:0-5555 GCA_043806375.1 Pseudomonadota bacterium
GCTTCCGCACTTCATATGCGCTCCAGGCCGGGATGGACGCCCATTCTGGAAAGGTCGATCTTGATAATCTGTTCGTTTGCAACGATGTTCATTCTGAAAGCAACGATATATATCCCTGCGGGACTTCTGGTCGTGGCCATATTGGTTCTGAGACTCCGAAAGAAAATTGGCGACTCAACAAACACATAAATTTACGAAAAATCTGGCCGATTTTATTCGCACAATTATGCATGTGTATGGGGTCAGGATTAATGGGATCCCAGGGAGGCGAAACAAAAAGAGGATGGTATGCCGTACAGGGGATTAAGGGATTTTCTGGAAAAACTGGAAGCGGAAGGGCAGCTGGTGAGAGTTGAAAAGGAGGTCCTGCCGGAACCGGACATCCGGGCAGGGGCCTATGCCGCCTTGAAAATCGCCGGAGGGCCGGCTGTTTTTTTTGAAAATATCCACGGCTATGAGCAGAAAAAGGTCGTGATGAATGTTCATGGTTCCTGGGAAAACTATGCGCTGATGCTGGACCTTCCCAAGAATACCCCTGTAAAGCGGATCTCCCAGGAGATCGAGGCCAGGATGGACCGTTATCCTGTTGAGGCGAAGGTGGTTGTTGAAGCCCCCTCAAAAGAGGTCGTGATTTCTCATGATGTCAACCTGTTTAACGAACTCCCCCTCTTCAGGGTGAACGAAAACGACGGCGGGCTCTATATCTCGAAGGGCGTGGTCATCACCAGGGATCCTGAAGATCCCGGAAACCAGAACCTGGGGATATACCGGATTCAGGTGAAGGACAAAGACCGGCTGGGCATTCAAGCGGGCGCGCATCACGATATCGCCGTTCATCTTAAAAAGGCGGAGGCCCTCAACCGGCCTCTTCCTGTCGCCATCAGCGTGGGCAATGATCCCGTGATCAGCCTGGTAGGAACGATGCCCCTGGAATATGAGGAAGATGAATATGAAATGGCCGGTGCCTTGAGGGGCGAGTCCATTGAAATCATCCGGGCCGAAACCTCCGATCTCATGGTTCCAGCTTGCGCGGAGGTCATTATTGAAGGGGAGATCGTACCGAGGGTAAGGTCCGTGGAGGGGCCCTTTGGCGAATATACGGGATTTTATTCTTCCGCAATGCGGCAGGCCGAAATCAGGGTCAAGGCCGTCACACGCAGGAAAGATCCGATTATTTTCGAGAACCTTTACCTTGGCAAGCCCTGGACCGAACTGGACATCTTTATGGGCCCCATCACCAGTGTCACGGTCGGCAAGCAGTTGAAAAGGATGGCCCCGGAAGTGGTGTCCGTGAATGCGAATTATGCCCACGGGTTAGGGGTGATCGTTTCAACCAGATCGAGGCTTGCGGGTTACGGAAAAATAGTGGCGGCAAAATTGCTGGCCACGCCCCACGGTCTGTTGTATCCAAAACTGATCATTATCGTTGACGACGATATTGACCCTTTTAACCTGGATGAGGTCATGTGGGCCCTGGTCACCCGTTTCAGGCCCGAGCGGGATCTGGTCCTGATCCCGAACGCACCCGGTTCCACGCTCGATCCCGCAAGTCTGGAAAGGGGGCTGGTGACGCGGATGATCCTGGATGCGACAAAGCCCGTTCCCCCTGAACCTCCCCTGGTCGGGCTCTCCCAGGTGTCTCCTCCCAAGGAGGGGATGGAATGGATTAAAACCCTTGAAAGAATCAGGAGGCAAGAGAAGTAGAGGTGGATTGTCCAAGATGTGACGGTGCCCGCGCAGCCAAATTTTTCGAGGCCCCTAAAAACGCGGTATGGGAGCTTTACCGATGTCCGGACTGCAGTTTTGTCTGGAGGAGCACGGAAGAAGAATCCATAAAAAACAAGGACCTTTACAGCCGGGAATTCAAGTTGAATAAAAATGATATGGAAAAAATGATAGACAAACCGGCCATCCCCCCCTTGCGGGAGAAGTGATTCGATCCCGGATTCTCCATAAAATACCACCCCGCCCGGGCACCGGCCCCAAGATTTTTTCTTAATGCCTGTAAATCCATTCAAAAAGGAGGCATTTGTATGACACTGATGACCGGGGGGCAGGCCCTCATCAAATCAATCCAAAAAAACGGTGTGGATACCATTTTCGGTCTCCCCGGCGTTCAGCTCTACGCCCTCTTTGATGCCGTCTATCAGGAAGGAGATGCACTGAAACTTATTCATACGCGGCACGAACAGGGCGCGGCCTACATGGCTTTCGGCTACTCCCAGTCAACGGGCAGGGTCGGCGTCTGCACCGTGGTGCCGGGACCGGGCCTGCTCAATACCGGCGCGGCATTATGTACGGCCCATGGCTGCAACGCGCCGGTTCTCTGTGTCACCGGCCAGATCCCTTCAAAATTCATCGGCAAAGGCTACGGGATGCTGCACGAAATCGCCGATCAGATGGGAACGATGGGTTCAGTGACCAAGTGGCAGGGACGCGCCGATCATCCGGCCGATACTCCCCGTCTCATCCGTGATGCTTTCGAGCAGTTGAACACCGGTCGGCGTCGCCCTGTCATGGTCGAGATGGCCCCTGATGTGATGGCCCTGGAAGCCGACGTGGAACTCCTTGAACCGCCGGAGGCATATTCGGAGGCGGAACCCGATCTCGACCTCATCGAACGGGCGGCAAAGATACTCGGAAATGCTGAAAGTCCCGGTATTTTTGTCGGAGGAGGCATCTACGGGGCCGAAGAGGAATTGTGCCGGCTTGCCGAGGCGCTGCAGGCGCCGGTTTTCATGTCTGAAAACGGCTTCGGCGCGGTCGACTGGCGTCATTATCTCGCGCAGAACATGCTGGCCGGGGCCAGGATGTGGCCGAGGATCGATGCGGCCCTGGCGGTGGGCACCCGGTTTATCATGCCGATGCATCACTGGGGACACGATGAGGGGATAAAGCTCATCCGTATCGATCCTGATCCTGCACAACCGGTAGAGGCCTGGAAGCCGGATGTCCACATCGTAGCGACCGGGAAAAAGGCGCTGGGGCTTCTTGCAGAAAGAGCTGCACGCCATAACCGGAGACGCGCTTCGAGAGAGGAAGAACTTAATAACTTGAAAAAGCGGGTGGCTGAAGATCTCGCAGAGCAGTTACCAACCCAGCATGCATATACAATGGCGATTCGAGAGGCATTGCCGGAAGACGGAATTGCATGCTTCGGTGTGACGCAGCTTGGTTTTTATTCCTGGTACGGATTTCCCGTTTACAGACCCCGCACCATGATTCAGCCGGGTTACCAGGGGACCCTGGGTTACAGCTTCCCGACGGCCCTGGGTGCCAAGGTCGCCCATCCGGACAAGATCGTGGTCTGTGTTGTGGGGGACGGCGGGTTCATGTTTAATGTCCAGGAGCTGGCGACCGCGGTGCTGCATAAGATCAATCTGGTGACCGTCCTGTTTAACGACGAGGCCTTCGGGAATGTCCGGCGCACACAAAAAAACGTTTACGGCGGCAGGGTTATCGGAAGCGATCTGAAAAACCCCGATTTCATGAAACTGGCCGACAGCTTCGGGGTCATGGGCCTGCGGACGGATTCACCTGAAGGCCTGAAAGCTCTCCTCAACGAGGCCCTCAAGGCCGATGCGCCCGTGCTCATCGAGGTCAAGTGCGGGGAGTTTCCTGCCTGGGAGAAAATCAGGCCGTTAGGAAAAATTCGATGAGCGTCTATAAATTTATCTCGCCCGCTTGCCTTCGATGATCCCCAGGCTCGCCCCACGGTAAGTTCTTGATTATTCATTATTAACGTCCCAGAAATAGGTGTTTTCAGACCCTATGTCGTCGTTTTCGGCCCCAAAAAGAGCCTTATAGTGCCCAGGTCCTTCCCGGAGCTGATACCCTTCACTTCCCCCTATGACATCACGCCCTTTGGCCCGGAACCCCAAAAGAGCTTTTACATTCTTAATGAAAGACTTGCCCCCCTGGAAGTCCCGCGAAGCCGGGTTGGGGGTGCCAGTTTGTCTTAAAAGAGGTAGTTCGTATTTGTGATGGGCTACCTCTTTCTCATTGTCCAGCCGGAGATCCCGTTCTGCACTGGACATCCCGCCCTCCAAGAAAGTCAGAGTCATATTTCTAAATCACGTTTTCTTCGATGAATGCTATGATCAATGAGCCTACTGAATGTGGAGAGAAGCAACGGAGAAAGATTTTTATGTCTGATTCTTCTGTGGACGGTTCCCACACACATCCTATATTCCCCGCAGGCACAGACTCTTTACAGGTCTACGGGCTATTTACCAGGCGATCAGATCGTGAATATCCTTTCCGGTTATATGCGGGACTGGGAAGAGTGGTCTCAAAGCGGCCGGACGGCTTCCCCGGTCCGGCAGTGAATCAGGCCGACTACATTCTCACATCCAGCACGGCGGCTCGCCCGCGGCCGACCTGGTCAAGGGCCTCCCTCAAGGCCGGCAGAACGTCGTCAGGATTTTCGACCCTCTGCAAAGGGACGGGGCATGCCATTTATTGTTTCACTTGAGACTCCACCGGAGAAATGGCATTTGCTCCTTTTTATACTCACATTCTAGCAGTTTGGTTCTTTTGCTGCGTTTTCCCCGGCGATACGGCCGAAGGCAATGCACTCGGCGATGTTGCCTCCTGTTGCAGGATAGAGCATCCCATAAACAGAGCCGAACTCTCCCGCAGCATAAAGCCCGGGGATCGGCTCACCCTCTGTATTGAGTACCCGCGCCTTGGAGTCACGACGGGGGCCGCCCTGCGTGTTGGCACTCCCCGGCCATATTCTTACGGCAAAGAAAGGAGGCTCCTTTAAGGGGACCAAATGTTGGGGGGGACGGGAAAACTCGATGTCTTTTCCTCTTGCGCAGCAAGAATTGTAGTTTTGAAGAGTCTCATTCAGGATCGACGAATCCATCTCCAATTGATGTGCAAGGTCCTCAAGATCCTCTCCCTGAATAACCCAACCCCCTTTTATCTCCTCTCCATTATCCTCGCTCCACTTATAGAGGCGATACAGCATGGGCCCGTAGGACATCATCGGCAGAGGCCCGGCTTTTATTCGTTTACTGTCGAAGATCCAATAACTCGGAACACGAGGATAAACCAATTTCTGGCTGTCATAGAGAGATAATTCGTAGTACAAGCCATGGCGTTTGTAGATCTCATTGGTGAATCTTTTTCCATATTGGTCAACGATAATAAAGCCGCATGGATAGCCGGTCACTGCATCGCGACCGAATTTTTGGAATCCTCTGCTTCCCCCGAAGTTGGGGCCCAGCCCGATGGGAAAATCAGGGAACTTGAGCACCCACCCGGCAGAACAGCAGTTCATGTGCCAGAGTTGGGCTCCCACCTCCTGGACCATCCCGATGCCATCCCCCGTATTCGCGGGAGACCCGGCGAAGTAAGTCGGGTAAACCTTAAGGAAATTAAGCTTCATTTCCTCATTGAATTCGAATCCGCCGAGAGTCATCACGACCGCTTTTGATGCCTTTACATAGATTTTTTTACCTTTGCACAAGGCCCTCACCCCCACTATTTCCCCTTGAGCATTGGCCAGCAATTTATCTGCTGCAGCTTCGTATATCACTTGGATATTC
>JAZDGZ010000398.1:0-4070 GCA_043806375.1 Pseudomonadota bacterium
TGGGCCTGGAAGGACTCGAACCTTCGGCCAATTGATTAAGAGTCAACTGCTCTGCCAGCTGAGCTACAGGCCCAAAAACGATGGAGTGCGGGAGTAATGGAGTGTTGGAGGGATGGGGAAAATTAGAAATCAACCGTTCCGAAGGGTTTCCCCTCATCATTTCAGCACTCAACTACTCCATTTTCCCGTATAATTTTATGGCGCGCCCGGCAGGATTCGAACCTGCGACCTACGGGTTCGAAGCCCGGCGCTCTATCCAGCTGAGCTACGGGCGCATAGGCTTTAAGGGTTCTGTACCAATGATTTCTTTTCTTGTCAATAGGTTTTCTGCCAAAAATTGCTTGACATTGACCGGGAGGTAGCTTAAAAAGATTACTTTGGATTTTCAAGGGAAAGGTGCATTGCATGAAGACCTTTGTCGCAAAAGAACAAGAGGTTGAGAAGAAGTGGTATCTGGTGGATGCCGAAAACAAAATCCTTGGACGACTGGCCAGCCAGATAGCCGTCCGTTTGAGGGGAAAGCATAAACCCATCTTTACGCCCCATGCGGATACAGGCGATTTTATCGTTGTCGTCAATGCTGACAAGATTGCCATGACCGGTGCCAAAGCGGATAAAAAGATGTACACTCGATACACGGGTTACATAGGTGGCCTAAGGCAGATTTCGGCCAGGAAATTGCTGGAGAAAAAGCCTGAGGACGTCATTCGTTTTGCCGTCAAAGGGATGCTTCCCAAGAACAGTCTGGGACGGCGCCAAATAAAAAAGCTCAAAATATATGCAGGGTCTGAACATCCACACCAGGCCCAGAACCCAGAAAAGTTGGAGATTTGAATGGTTGAGGAAAGGTATCACGCGGTTGGCAGGAGAAAGTCGGCTGTGGCCCGAATCTGGATGAAACCAGGGAAGGGTCTTGTTACGGTCAACAAAAAGCCTATTGACGAATACTTGACAAGGGAAGGAGATCGACTTCTCATCAGGCAGCCCTTTGAACTGACCGACACCCTTGGGAAGTATGACATCGCGGTGAATGTGAGGGGCGGTGGCGTTTCCGGTCAGGCTGGCGCCATCCGGCATGCTTTAAGCCGTGCCCTGGCCGCGGTCAATCCGGAATTCCGGATTCCATTGAAAAAGGCCTCTTTGCTGACCAGAGATTCCAGGGTGAAAGAACGAAAAAAATATGGCTTGCGTGGTGCACGGGCCCGCTATCAATATTCGAAACGTTAAGGCCTTTCGATTCATATTACCGTCAGTGGTTTTGACATTTTTGGAGATCGGCGATGGGGGAAGTCATTTTTGGCTTCCCCCTTTTTGTCAACATAGGGAGACATGGATGAGAGAAAAAACATAAGGATGGTCGTCGCATATGACGGCCGCCATTATCATGGATGGCAGCGACAGGCAGAGGCGACTACGATTCAGGGTGTACTGGAGGACAGAATTCAGAGAATAACCGGGGAGTCGGTCAAGCTGATCGCCTCCGGGCGCACCGATGCGGGAGTTCATGCCTTGCACCAAGTCTGCCATTTCATGACCCGTTCATCCCTGGCTCCTGAGTCCATCAAAAGAGGGCTCAACGCCCTTACCCCCGCGGATATTTACGTCAAGGAGACGGCGCTTGCCCCTCTTGACTTCCATGCCAGATACAGTGCCAAGAGCAAAATTTATGAGTATAGGGTCTTAAATCGGGAACAGCCGGACCCCTTTCTTCGTTTCTACACATGGCATATCCCCTTGAAACTCGACGTTGCGGAGATCCAGGCGTGTCTGCCCATGCTCGTCGGCAGGCATGATTTTTCCTCATTCAGATCATCCGGAAGCGGAAACACTGACCCCGAGAGGCATATAGTGAGAGCCGAACTCCACCGGGCAGAAGAAGGGATTCTAAGGTTCATCTTTGAGGCGGACGGATTTTTGAGGCATATGGTTCGCAATATTGTGGGCACCCTGATGAATGTGGGGCTGGGAAAGATAGGAAGAGATGAATTTCTCGAAATTTTCCAGGCCAGAGACAGGCAACTGGCCGGCATCAAGGCCCCGCCCCAGGGGCTCTTCCTGACCATGGTGCATTACGGGTCACGCTGACCCTTTTTCCTTATGGATGACGCCATTCCATTCGGCGCCACCGCCGGTATCGCCTCTCAGAAACCGGTGTCCGGTTGTGGAAAATCTCACCCTACTCCCAAATCCCAGGGATCTTGGCGCTGCACCAGGGACAACGTTGGCCTTTGATGGCATTCTTTGTGACATAAAAGCCGTGGCGGTCGATCAAGACCTCACCGCATTCGTGGCATAATGTCTTTTCCCCTTCATCCCCGGGCAAGTTGCCCGTGTAAACATACTTCAGTCCGGCCTCATACCCGATCTCCCTCGCCCTTCGAATGGTCTCCGGAGGTGTGGGGGGAATACTCGTGAGGCGGTAGGTGGGATGAAAACGGCTCACGTGCCAGGGAATGAACGGATCCAGGGCTGTGAGAAACCCGGCCAACCCCTCCAGCTGCTCCTTCGAGTCATTGAGCCCCGGGATGAGCAGGGTGGTCACCTCCAACCAAATGCCCATCCTTTTCATGGTCTCCAAGGTCTTGAGCACAGGGTCCAGCCTTGCACCGCACTGCTCTTTATAGAAAGTATCGCTAAACGCCTTGAGGTCCACGTTTGCGCCGTGAAGATCCGGATAGATTTCCTTGAGGCATTCCTCTGTCATGTACCCGTTGGAGACAAAGATATTTCTCACGCCTCTCTTGACAGCCAGGCGGGCGGTATCCAGGGCAAGCTCAAGGTAGATGGTTGGTTCCGTGTAAGTGTAGGCGATGGTGGCTGATCGGGTGGCGGCCGCATCGTCCACGATCATGTCAGGGGTCATATCCTCACCCCAAATCCGGTTATGATCGGATGGCATCTGGGATATGTCCGCGTTCTGGCAAAAAAGGCATTTGAAATTGCATCCCGCAGTGGCTATGGAGTAAGACCGGCTCCCCGGGAGGAAGTGGAAAAGGGGTTTCTTTTCGATAGGATCCACGTGTCGGGCTATCACTTTCCCGTAGACAAGGCTTATCAAAGAGCCCTCCCTGTTTTCGCGGACGCCGCAGATCCCCTTTGCCCCCTCTTTTATCACGCACCGGTGGTTGCACAGGGAGCATCGAACCCTTCGATTGTCTATCTTCTCATACAGATAGGCTTCTTTCATGCCTTCGAACACCCTCACCACAATTTGACCTTCCTATTGTCAGCCCCCTCAATGCGGATGGCACCGCCTCTTTTAAGCCGACCCTTAAGGGACGTTGTTCTGTCATCATCCGATACTGCATGGTGGCGTAAAGCCCGAGGAAAGGCCCAAAAGGGCAATGATCCGGAACCCAGCGCCTAAACAGGACGCTGCAGAGTCTTTCCATCAGGGGACCCCCAATCCGGGTACACCTCCATGTCATGGGCACGGCACCAAAGGCCGCCTTGGCATGGGCCCTCAGCTCCCAGAGGTTATAAAAGGTGATATGGTCAAGAAAGGACTTTCTAAAAAGCCCCTGCGCCTTGGTACACAGGCCATACCACGATAGGCTGTTCATGACGCCAAAGAACACCCCCCTTCTGGCCACCCGCCCTGCCTCTCTCATGGCCGCCAAGGGGTCGTCAAGAAATTCAAGGGTATTGATAAAGAAGGCAAGCTCAAATTCATTGTCGTCGAAGGGCAGATCCTCGGCCCTTCCCACTTTCAGGGTGGAGCGACCGCCCACCCGCCCTCTCGCCCTGCGAATCATGTACGCGGAGGCATCCACGCCGCTTGCGTTGAGTCCGAGTTTATCAAACAAGAGCAGGTGGTTTCCCTCCCCGCAACCAACGTCCAGGATCCTTTCCCCGGGCAGGGGATTAACAAGAGTGGAGATGGATTCTTCCACAAATTTGTCCATGACCTGCCCTCTCGAGGAGCGGCGCCACGATTCATAGAGGTTCGCAGATCTGGCATCGAAGATAAGGCCCATGGCAATAACGAAAACCGATTGTTGATTAAACGCAATTACCCAAGGACGAAAACATCTATCCTCTTGGGATAATCATGCCGCTGGGACCACCCG
>JAZDGZ010000399.1:0-2129 GCA_043806375.1 Pseudomonadota bacterium
ATATTCATATCATAGAGTTTCTTCATCAGGGCGGTGCCGATCTCGCTATCCAGAACCTTGTAGGCGACATCGGCACTGGGAAAAATAAAGGGGAGCTTGAAGACCTGGAGGGCGGGGTCCAGGTTTTCGAGCTGCGAGCCGATGGGAAAGCACATCTCAATCTCTCCCCGCATCAGGGCCTCGACTTCCTCTTTCCCTCCGTAGAGCTGGGCAGAGGGGTATATTTTGATTTCAACCTTGTCCCCCAGTTCCTTGTTTACCAGCTTTGCCAACTGCTGAGCGCCCTTGCCCATCTGTTGCGTCGGCATCTGCACGGTGGTCAGCTTGATGGTGATCTTCTTGGCTGCCTCGGCGCCTGACAGGTTAAAAACCAGCAAAACGGCCAACAAGACGCCGAACACCCATCCAAACCTTTTCCGGGTCAATCTTTTCATAACGCACCTCCTTCTCATCATCTGGAATCTTAAAAGTTATGATTGACAAAGCCCTGGGTCTAGAGTGCAAAAGATGCGGATTCATATGAATCCGATCTCAACATCCCGGGGGAATCCTCAAGAACGCCTCGCCCTACGGTCTCCTAGCTCTTCTTCTGAGATGGTTGTGGACCCTTCGGTCATCGACCAGCCCCCTTTTTCTTTTTTTTTCAGGTCGAAAAGGCCTATCGTCCTCTTAATATGTTCCGCCAAGGCCCTCTCCATCGAGTCATAATCCCTTGATTTTAGCAAGGCAAGCAAGTCTCGGTGTTCCTCCAGGATCCTTTTCTTCCGCTCATAGCTGTAATGGTACGACGTGAGCAACTTGGCCAATACCATGAGCAGGCCTTCGTTGACCTTGATGAGAAGTTGATTGTGGGAGGCATTGGCCAAAAGCATATGGAACTTCAGGTTCTTCGGTTCTTCGATGCCGTTTTCCAGGCTCTCATGGGCCTCTTCGATGTTTTGCTCCAGGGCCTCCAGGTCCAGGGGCTGAATCCGCTCGAAGATGAGGGGGAGGATGGCCATTTCAACGGTCAACCTCGCCTCGGTCAATTCCTCCATGGACACATGATCCAGCTTGACGATGCCTTCAAAGGCGTTTGATAGGGTACTGGAGCCAATTTTCTTGACAAAGGCGCCGCCTCCCGCCCCCGGCTTTACTTGGATTAAACCGGAATTTTCCAAAAACCGGAGGGCCTCCCGGACGACAGGCCGACCGACACCGAAGATTTCACAGAGTTCACCCTCGTAGGGAAGCTTGTCTCCCGGTGTAAACTCGCCGGCGAAAATCGACCCCCTCAGCTGCTCGGAAATTTCCTCTGAAAGGCGCTTCCTTTTAAGGGGTTGCAAGGAAGTTCTACTCGACTTTAGGGTGTCCATTATCCGTCCCTTTGATTTCTGCGCGGAGAACCGGTGCGGCCCTGCGCATAGGCCATTTGAGGGGCTTTACCTTATGGGCCTGCCGCCCGAATCTTGATCAGGGGCTCTGCAAGAGCCCAGATGATGCTCCGGCGATCAGGAATCATCCCAAACTTGCCGGTATGACTAATGCTTCAAGAATGAGGCGGTGGATTTCGGAAGGCCCATTCATTATGGCATTTGGGGCGGAAATATCTTACATTAAGATGTTTGTCAATATCAAAGATACCCGCTTTAATTATTTTTTGTTGACATCCCTCGGAAACAAGGTATTTTCTATTGTCAGCTTGTCTGACAACCCCCACATTCATATCGAGCCAGGGATGAACCGACAAAAAGCCCTTTTCACCCCCTTCAAAAACGAGAGGACCTTTGAAAAGGTATCCTCCCGGATAAAAGGGCTCATTTTTGATGGCGTCCTAAGGTCCGGGGACAGACTCCCTTCGGAAAACGAACTTGCCCACCAATTCAGCGTCGGCCGCCAAACGGTTCGGGAAGCCCTGCGCATCCTTGAACTCTCCGGTTTCATCACCACTCAAAAGGGAGGCAGCGGCGGGCCCCTCATCAAAAATACCATCCTAAATACGATCAGCGACCTCTATCTGGACGCCTTTCGAATGGAGAAAATCAGCATACAGGAGTTGACCCTTGTGCGCTGTGAAATCGAGAAGGTTGTCCTTAGCCATGCCATCGACAAGGCAGATGAATCCGATATAGAGGCATTGAAGCAGAACC
>JAZDGZ010000400.1:0-2771 GCA_043806375.1 Pseudomonadota bacterium
CTCCTCATTATTGATGCGTTCGTAAAAAGTCCTACACCGGCATTCCGTTCATGGTTCGATATCCTTCGATACCCTGGTCGCCTTTGGCGCCGCCGTAGGCGGGTAAACCTCAGGACAGGCTTCACCACGAACGGAAAATCAGATACTCGCGGTTGCTTTCAACCGTTCGCCCTGAGGTATGGTTCGATACCTCACCATAATCGGCAGAACCGTTCGTCCTGAGGTACGAAGGACGAACGAGGGTGACCGGGACTTTTTACGAATGGATCATTTTTCCTTGCGAAAATTCTATTCTTCCGCGGCTTGCCCGATGTATTAAGGTGCAAGGTACAGGGCGCAAGGGACAAGGTCAAGACCGGAAATCAGAGGACAGAGGTCAGAGGTCAAAGATCGCGTTTGATGGGTTTCGCAGACTCAACCCATCCTACAAGAGAGGGGATGGGTCAAAAGAGGGGCGATGACTTATGTGATTAGGGGGTAAGAAACAAGAAGCGACGGAAGGGGAATGACATTTTCCTTGCGAAGAGGTTTTGCTCCGGTAATTTACTGGGAAAATTCCTGCAAGCGGATTAAGATCAGGAGGATTTAGGCCTGTTTTCCATGGCATTTGGAGGGCTACTGAAAGAGATCGCCCCAATTGAAAAAATGGAGCATGAGGGAAAATTGCCTGTCTTCCGCCCCGGCAGCAGACCCTGAACCCTTCCAATCCGAAGCAATGGAGAGATTTTTCCCGGTCATGGAAAAATGAACCTGGTCTGTCAGGCGTTGATAAAAGGTGAGAGAGAGGTCGATGTCGCGGCTATTCGAGGGATCGCGTCCCCAGGCGGCGGCATACCTTGACAGGGGATACTGAAGGGCTGTGGAGAGAGACCACCCTTCGGAGGAGGAAAAGAGTTCCAGGTCGAGTCCCAGGGCGAGCCGGGGAAGGGCATCCCTCTTCACCGCAGGACCGTAGTCAAAAAAGGTGAGGGACGGCCTGAGCCGCACGGATTCAGCAGGCCTGATGTCGCTTGCGATGGACAGGCCCCGGGCATAGGCAGGAAGGAATAGGCCGGTCTCGGAAAGCTCAGGCTGCCCTCCGAGGCCGCGGTAGGCATAGATGCCCTCATGGCTAAGGCGGAGTAGCTGGTCCTGAAAGGCCCTGATCTGGAAAATCCACGATTGATCCCCAAGTGCCCTGTCATACCCCAGTTCCAGCCGATGGGAAAGATCCGAGGGGGTGTCATCCGTCAGGCCGTACCTGAACAGGGGGCCCTGGAAGGAAAGGGGGACTGTCACCACGTGTCGAAGGATGACGGCGCTCTGTTCGTCCAGGGCCATGGCCAGGTCGAAGGTGGTCTCCGCTTTTTCGCCTTCATTCCAGGCGTCTATGCCGTTGACCCGTTTTGCAGACACGATCCGGGACTTCCATGAGGGATGCCGCAATCGGGAAGTGACGACGCCCTTGGTCACTGCGGAGTGGATGAATACATTGTCGGAGAGATAGATTCCCACGTGGGTGACCCTCCTCTTGCCAGGACCGGAGGAAAAGAAGAGGAGGTCCCCTGCCTTGAGGGCATCCAGAGAGACCTCGGTCAGTACCGGCGACCTGGCCTGCTGGGCCGACTGATGGGGGAGGTCGATTCCGAAGATTTTATGGTAGATGAGTTTGACGAAGCCGGAACAATCGAATCCTTTTGTGCTGCTTCCCCCTCTCTTATAAGGAACTCCAAGATAACCCTTCACCTCGTCCTGAAAGTCCCCGGCAGAGAAGGGAGGCCTTTCCGGCCCCCGGGAAGCGGCGGCCGGGTTTTCGGGGGAGAGTTCTTCGGCCCAGGAAGGAGGGGCATAAATAAGGAGAAAGAGAAAGCCGAAAAAGAACGCTATGGATAGACCGATGTAAGAGGCAGAGGACACCTTCATTGGGACTCCATGGGGCACCTTTTCTGGTAGCGCCGCAAGATAGGCGAAAAAAAATGGGTTGTCAAGTCTGACGGTTTCGTAAAAAGTCGTCACTCCGGTGAAAACCGGAGTCCAGGACTTATGTAACCAATTGAAAAGACTGGATTCCGGCTTTCGCCGGAATGACGGAAAATGGTCATTCCGACTTTTTACGAGTTCATCAAGCCTGATTAAGGAAGGATTAGGGGATTAAGGATTTGCTGGGCAGTGTATGAAGGGGCGTGATTCATGCACTAGCAGGTTGCTGGAAAACACCTGCTAGGGCGCCGTCCCAAAAGTTCTGTCCTTGATTTTGGCTGTTCACATTGGTGTGAAAATTGAAAATCCGAATATCGAAATCCGAAATTGTCCGCGCTGTGCTTGGACTCCCCACCCTTCGGGCGGGTCCCCGGTTTCGAAACAATAACGAAATTCCAATGTTCAAAATTCAAAAGAAACCAGGTCCAAAGCCGTGGTTATTCCGCTTTGATCATTCGTATTTTGGTCATTTGAATTCTTGCCCGCCTAGGCGGGTGAATTTCGAGTTTCGATATTAGAATTTCGGGTTTCCGTGTCTTGTAAGTGGGTCAACTACGGAACATTATTCCAGAACTTCAAATTGCCATTTTTAGCGACAAAACTTTTGAGACATGGCACTAGGCAGGGTCGGGGGCCGTCTCTCTCAGGTCGGAGAGGATTTCGAGGATCTCCTGATGGAAAGCGGAAGGGGCGCTGACAATCCCCCAGCCCTTCTGGGTCTGGAAAAGGCCGTCATAGGCCGTGTCATGATAGGACCTCATTCGGTGCGGGATGTCCCGTTCCGTGAGCACGGAATCGAGGAGCTGGGCCTC